>JADLHI010000510.1 GCA_020848895.1 Hyphomonadaceae bacterium | reverse complement strand
CTAGTGCCCAGCTCCACCGAAGGCTCAAGCTCGGTCGCCTCGAACCATTCGTTCCAACTGACGATCAGGAGCCAGTCCGGGCGGGCGGCCCGCGCGGCGTTCAGCATCATCTGAAACGTCCGTCCGTTGCGGCGCGGCGTCGTCGGGCGGTCGCCGGTGCGGTCGTCCAGGCGGCGGTCGTCGTAGCCGGGCAGGATGGTTGCGGTCGTGACGGCCAGACCCTGTTGGGCGTTGACCCATCGGCTCAGCCAGCGACGGGCCTGAAGCTCGAAGGCGAACCACCAGCCATCGGTCTGGAACTGCATCGAATAGACGTGCAGCGCGTCGAACAGGCGACGCCGCGCGGCGATCTCGGCCTCTGAGTTGGCGGGGCCGATGACGGCGAAGCCGCCGGCGCTGGCTGCGCGATGGGCCGTACGGGCGGCGCCCCAGCCGGTCACATTGATCTCCTGAAGCACCCGGTCAAAGACGAAGACCACCGGGCGGCCCTGCAAACTCAGCCAGCGGGGCGCAGAGGCGAAGCGGGCGTGCAGCCGGTTCAGCCGCTCGGCCAGCCGCTCGGGAGACCCGCCCGAGCTTTCGACATAGGCGGTAATGGAAAACCCTTCGGGAGCCGCCGCCAAAAGCGCCTCCAGCACCTGGTCACGGCGATTGCCCTCGCCATCCCAGCTGGTGATGAAGCCGGTGATCCCGGCGGCACGGGCCTGATCGATCTGGCGGGCGATGACGGCGGGGTCGAGGCTGTCGTAGAGCCCCCCGACGGGGCGGTTGGGATGATTGCGCCCGCCGTCGGCCGAAGTGCCCCAGCCTTCATCGGGGCCGTACCATCCGTAGTGAAAGGCCAGCACCTCGCGTCGGGACTGTGACCGGGTGGCCCGCGGCGCAAAGAGGGTCGAGAGCAACCCCGCCAGACCCGCAAGGACGCTACGGCGCCTCATGCGGGCGGCTTGCGACGGCCGAAGCGAGGCCTGGGGGTTTCCCCCTTGGCCTTGGCCTCGATTTCCTTGAGCTTGCGGCCCTGCATGGCCGACAGCGGCGCGCCGGTCGCCCCCTTGTCCGGATCAGCGAAGGCCCGGCCGTAGGTTTCGATGCGCTCACCGACAGAGCCGAGGAACTCGTCCTCCCACTCCGACAACTCCACGCCGCTCCGCTCCGCCATCCGGCGCGCCCTTTTCAGCGCGCGGACGGCCCGCCGCTTGGCCGCCTTGCGGGCGGCGGCATAGGGATTGTCGGGGGGCCTGGGCTTCAGATCAGATCTCTCCTGCCCGCAAGGCGTCAGCCCTAAAGTTCTCCGACGGCGGACAGATAGAGGTCGAGGATCGCCTCTTCCTCCTGGCGCTTGGCCTTGTCCTGTTTACGGATGCGCACGACCTTGCGCAGCACCTTGACGTCATAGCCCTCGCCCTTGGCCTCGGCGAAGACCTCCTTGATGTCGGCCAT
>JADLHI010000492.1 GCA_020848895.1 Hyphomonadaceae bacterium | reverse complement strand
CGATCGATTTTACGCCGCTCTATTGGCAGGAGCTGCGCGATCGCCAGGGCCGCGGCGATGTCCCGCTCGCGGCGGCGCGCAACGGCTAACTGGCTTTCAGCCAGATCGCGCTCGGCCCTAGCTTTTCGATAAAGGCGGCGTGCGCCGCCCGCTCTTCCTCGGTGAGGCGCGGCGGAAGCGGCGCCGCCCGCGGCGTACGGCGTGCGAACTCTACCGCCCGCAGCACCGCGGCGTCTGACACTACGGCTTCACCCGCATCGAACGACAGCGTCTGCTCGCGCCCTCCCCGCAAGTGAAGATAAACCTCCGCCAAGATGCGCGAGTCGACCAACGCGCCGTGGCCGCCAGCGCCCTTACGCGCGGCGAGATCGAAACCGTAGCGATCCAGCTGAAAACGGCGCGCAAGCGCGTCGAGCGAGTTCGAGGCGCCCGGAAACTTCTTTCGTGCGATGGCCAGCGTATCGACGAAACGGTCATCGCCGAGCGGCGGAAGGCCGCAACGACGCAGCTCCGCGTTGATGAAGCCTTGGTCGAACGCGGCGTTGTGCGCGACCAGCGGCGCATCGCCGATAAACTCCAGAAAGTCCTGCGCCACTTCGTTAAAGCGCTTGTGGTTGATCAGAAATTCGCGGCGCAGGCCGTGCACACGCACCACCTCTTCGGGCACATCGCGGTCCGGATTGAAGTAAGCGTGAAACTCCTTGCCGGTGCGCTCCAGATTGAACACTTCAACGCAGCCAATTTCGACAATGCGGTCGCGCAGCTTCTCATCCCCGTGATCGGGGAAGACGCCGGTGGTTTCCGTATCGAAGAGGATTTCGCGCATGAATCCGGGCTAATCGTGTTCGCGCAGCGCGTCCAGCACGGCGCGGACCTGGGCCCGGGTATCGCCGAACGAACTGCCAGTATCGATGACGAAGTCGGCGCGCGCGCGTTTTTCCGCATCCGGCATTTGCAGAGCGAGGATGGCTTCGAATTTTTCCGCTGTCATTCCGGGCCGCGCGAGCACACGGGCGCGCTGGACATCCGCGGGAGCGGAGACAACCACCGTCTTGTCGACAGACTTCGCGCCGCCGCCCTCGAACAGAAGCGGAATGTCGAGCACAACGAATTCAGCGCCCGTGTCGCGCTGAGCTTGCAGGAATTGCACCTGCGCCTCGCGCACCAGCGGATGAACGATCGCTTCGAGCCGCTTGATCTCGTCCGGCTTGCCAACGACGCGCGCCGAGAGCGCCACGCGATCGATTGCGCCATCCTTGGTTACGCCGGGAAACGCCGCTTCCACCGGCGCGACCGCTGCACCGTCCGGCGCATAAAGCTGATGCACGGCGAAATCCGAATTGAAGGACGGCGCGCCCTCCTCCTCGAACATGGCCGCGACAGTGGATTTGCCCATGCCGATCGAACCGGTGAGGCCGATGATGATCATGCCAGCGCTGCCAATAGGCGTTGCCGCGCCTTCGCAACGTCCGGCTGAATGCCGAACCAAAGCTCGAACGCCCGCGCACCTTGATGAATCAGCATGCCGAGGCCGTCGATAGCGATAAGGTTGCGCGCGCGCGCGGCCTGCAACAATGGCGTGTCGAGCGGGCGATAGACGATATCGGCGATGATCGCGTTCGGGCGGCAAAGCGCAACCGGCCAGTCCATTTCCGGCTGATCCGCCATGCCGAGAGTGGTCGTCTGCACAATAAGGTCCGCGTGGCCGAACGCGCGCTCAAGATCGTCCCAGCGCGTAGTTCGGCCATTGGGAATAGCAGCCGCTGTCTGCTCGCCCCGCGCCGCGGTGCGGTTGGCAAAGTGGATGGTGTCCACATAAGGCGAAAGCGCCTGGCCGAGGCCGAGCGCGCCGCCGCCGGCTCCAAGAATAAGCACGCGCCGCACTCTCGCCCGCCAGTCTGGCGCGCCTTCACTGAGAGAGTCGATGAAGCCGAGGCCATCGGTGTTGAAAGCGGAGAACGCGCCGTCTTCCTCGCGGCGGAGAACGTTTGCAGCCAGGCCTTCACTGCGGGCCGCGGCCTTCGCGGCGGCTTCCTTGTACGGCACCGTGACGTTGAGGCCGGCGAAACCGTTTAGCGCCCTGATCGCGGCCACCGGATCATCGCTCTTCAGCGGCAGCGCCACATAGACGGCATCCAAACCGTGGTCGGCGATCCAGCCATTGTGCATCACTGGCGAAAGCGAATGACTCACTGGATCGCCGATGACGCCATAGACCTTGGTGGCCGCGGTGATGCTCATGGGCGCGCAAACCCGTGTTCGCGCAGGAACGCGAGCAGTGGCAGCAGCGGTAAGCCGAGCACCGAAAAATAATCGCCGTCAACCTTCTCGAAGAGCTGCGCGCCCAACCCTTCAAGCTGATAGGCGCCGACGGAACGCAGCACGCGCTCCCCTGCTCGGGACATATAATCATCGAGAAACGCATCGCTAAACGCGCGCATCTTGAGCTTCGGCGTGTCGATGTGCCGCCAAACGATCGCGCCTTCGCGCGCGACCACAGCGGCCGTGATCAGCTCATGCGTTTGGCCGCGCAGACGCACGAGGTGCCGGCGCGCTTCTTCTATGTCTTTCGGCTTATCGAAAACCTCGCCGCCGACCGCCAGCATTTGATCGGCGCCGATAACGAAATCCGGCCGCGTGCGCGACACACTGAGCGCCTTGAGTTCCGCCAGGGCATCGGCCTGATCGCGTGGCTTCAGACCTTCGGCGCGCAAGCTCGCCTTCGCCGCTTCTTCATCCACGCGCGGCGCATCGACCTCAAAGGTGAGGCCAGCCGCCTCAAGCATCTTTCGCCGCGCGGCGCTTCCGGAAGCCAGAACGAGTTTCACGCGTGGCGATCCGCCAGCAGATTGAGCACAGCCGCAGCCGTCTCTTCGATCGAACGCCGCGACACATCGATCGTCGGCCACCCTTCCCGCTCGAACAATTTCTGCGCGTCCATCACTTCCCGGCGCACGGCATCTTCATCGGTGTACGAACCTGCGCGCGTCTCCTTCATCGACGCCAAGCGATTGCGCCGAATGTGAATGAGGCGGTCGGCCGAGATAAGAAGACCAACGACAAGCGGGCCGTTTTTCGAGAACACTTCTGGCGGTAATGGCACGCCCGGCACCATCGGCACGTTCGCCGCTTTCACACCCCGATGCGCGAGATAAACGCTGGTCGGTGTTTTCGACGTGCGGCTAACGCCGACCAGAATGACGTCGGCATTGGCCAGGTCGACATGCTGCTGGCCATCGTCGTGGTACATTGCAAAATCGAGCGCATCGATGCGCTTAAAGTATTCGGCGTTGAGCTTGCGTGGATTGCCGACGCGGTGGTTCAGTTCCACACCCAGATACCGCGAGGTGGTATCAAGCACAGGATCGAGCACAGCCACGGCTGGCATATGCATACGGGCACAGGCTTCTTCGAGCTGGGCGCGGTGCTCCAGGTTCGAGAGCGTGAACATGACAACGCCTGGCGCCGCCTCAATCTCCGAGATCACTCGCTCCAGCTGCCGGGCCGAGCGGACCAGGAAATAGGAGTGTTCCACCGGCATGATATTGTCGAACTGAGCGCACGTTGCGCGCAGAACACCCGCCAGCGTCTCCCCGGTTGAGTCGGAAACGAGGTGAAAGTTCGCGAAGATACCGGGCCGCTCGTGCGTCATGGTTCACATATCAGCTGAGTTAGGATTGTGGACAAGCTGTTGGCTGAAGCGCCGGATAACGCGGCAAACAGAACGAACAGCCACCCCACCCTGGATTCCACTTCTCCTCCCGGGCGATTCCTCCAAGCCTTGCTCACAGCGCGACATTGTGGACCCAAAGGAATCGCCGGCGACTCATGCACCCCTCAACCCATTCGCGGCAAAGACAATTCCGTCGCATCGCGAAAGGGACAAGTCAGGGGATAAGCTGTGGACAGGAGTCTTGTCCCGCAAACAAAGTCGCATCAACAACGAGTCCTCATTAATCAGGATTCAAATTAGAAGTTGGGAAGAGGTCGATGGGTCGGGAGAATGTTCCCGGGTTGCTACGTGTTCTGAGCGGAGAGAGGATCGATCCTCCTCCGGTTTGGATCATGCGTCAGGCCGGACGCTATCTGCCCGAATACCGGGAGCTTCGGACGCGGGCGAAGAGCTTTCTGGATTTCTGCTATTCCCCTGCCCTGGCGACGGAAGCGGTGATGCAGCCGCTACGTCGCTTTCCGCTCGATGCGGCGATCCTGTTCTCAGACATTCTGGTTGTACCGGATGCGTTGGGACGAAAGGTCTGGTTCGTCGAAGGCGAAGGGCCGCGGCTTAATCCGTTGATCGAGGAAGAGAGCTGGCGCTTCGATGACGTGCAGCGTGGGTTGCAGCGTTTGGCGCCTGTCTACGAAGCGGTGGAACGCATCAAGGCGGCGATCGCGAGCGATATCGCGCTTATAGGATTCTGCGGTGGGCCGTGGACTGTCGCGACCTACATGCTGCAGGGCGAAGGCGGCGAAAAAGAACGCGCACGCCGTGCGATCTATGAGCGGCCTGGTGACGTGGACGCGCTGTTGGAGACGCTTGTCGAAATGAGTGCTCAGCACTTGGCCGCCCAAGTGAAGGCCGGCGCCGATTGCCTGCAGATATTCGAAAGCTGGTCCGAAGGCCTCTCACCCGCGCAGTTTCAGCGTGTGATTATCGAGCCGACGCAGAAACTCGTGAAACGTTTGCGCGAACTTGGGGTAACGGTTCCGATCATTGGCTTTCCTCGTGGGTCGGGTGCTCAACTAGGTGTGTACGCGCACGAAACTGGAATAACGGCGCTCGGCATAGACACTCAGACACCGGCGGATTTTGCGATCAAAGCAGCGCCCGCCGGCATGCCGTTGCAGGGCAATCTCGATCCGCTATCGTTGGTGGTTGGCGGTGAAGCATTGGATCGCGCCGCGCGCGATGTGATCGCCGCCTTCAAAGATGTTCCGCACATCTTCAATCTTGGCCACGGCATCACGCCTGATGCGACGCCGGAGAACATGGCGCGGCTGATCCAAGTGGTGAAAGGCGGCGTATGACCGCCGCGCCGCTCGAAGACACGCCCTCTTCCGAACCAGAAAAGGGTCCGGGCCTGCGCGTGATGACCTCGCGTCGCGTCGCCATAATCCTCTTCAATCTCGGCGGACCGGACAAACAAGAATCCGTCCGCCCGTTTCTGTTCAATCTCTTCAACGACAAGGCCATCATCGGCTTGCCGCAACCGTTTCGCTTCTTGCTCGCAAAGCTTATCTCAGGCTCGCGTGAAAAGCTGGCGAAAGCGAATTATGCGCTGATGGGCGGCGGTTCGCCGATCTTGCCTGAAACGCTGAAACAGGCGGACGCGCTCGAAGCGGCGATGGCCAAGCGTGTCAGCAACGTCACGTTCAAATGCTTCCCAGCGATGCGCTACTGGAAACCATTCACGAAAGACGCCGCGAAAGCCGCGGAAGCGTGGGGCGCGACGGATGCGATCTTGCTGCCGCTCTATCCGCAATTCTCAACCACGACGACGGCGTCATCGCTGCAAGCGTGGCGGAAGTCTTCCAAGCTGCCGACTTCGACGATCTGCTGCTATCCCGCAGGCGCCAAGCTCGCCCAGGCTCACGCAGATTCAATTCTCAAGACCTGGCGCGATGCTGGCTCACCGGCCTCGCCTCGCCTGCTCTTCTCCGCGCATGGCCTCCCGCAGAGTGTCATCAACCGTGGCGATCCTTATCAATGGCAAGTCGAACAAAGCGTCGCCGCCGTGCGTAAGTTGCTGCCCGCCGATTGGGACGTGCGCACCTGCTATCAATCGCGCGTTGGCCCGCTGAAATGGATTGGTCCGTCTACCGAGGAAGAAATCCACAAAGCGGGAACGGAAGGCGCGGGCCTTCTTATTTGTCCGATCGCCTTCGTTTCCGAGCATGTCGAAACGCTGGTTGAACTGGACATTGAGTATGCTCAAGTCGCCAAGCAGCTCGCCCTGCCATTTTACCTTCGCGTCCCCGCTCTCGGTCCCGACCCGCGCTTCATCGACGCGCTGGCGGAATTGGTGGAGCGCGCCTTGTCGGCGCCGGGTAAGATGCAATCGGAAACCGGCGGCAGGCTCTGCCCTGCCGCCTATGGGCTTTGCGCACAAGCTGGCAGTCTAGGGGACGCGCGCTGATGCAACATGTAATCGGCTACGATCTTGCCCGCGGGCTGCACATCATCGCGGTAATCGCCTGGGTGTCGGGCCTACTGATGCTGCCGCGCTTCTATGCCTACATTACGTCGTCTCAGCCCGGTGGTGAGCTTGAGCAGACCATGCTCAAGGCCGCGCGCAACCTGCGCATGATCATCCTGACACCCAGCTTGATCCTGGCGTGGTCCTTCGGTCTGTTCCTGTTCGCGACCTATCTGGTGCCCGATTGGCAGCGTCCGCTTGGCGATCTCGTGGCGGCCGTGCCGCACTGGTTCTGGGCCAAGCTTATCCTTGTGTTAGGCTTGTCCGGCTACCACGGCTTCCTATCTGCAGAGGGTCGCAAGCTTGCCGCAGGGCAACGGCGGCACTCCGAACGCTACTGGCGGCTGATGAGCGAGATCCCGTTTCTCG
>JADLHI010000491.1 GCA_020848895.1 Hyphomonadaceae bacterium | reverse complement strand
TCATGCGCAGACCAGCAACAATGTCGCGCCCGATAAAGCGCGAGCGCACCACGTTGCCGCGCACGAGGCCAAGATGCTGCGTGATGCTGCGGCCGGTGATGTCGAAGGTGGTGGAAATGATCATGCGCGTTGCCTCCGCGCGGCTGTAGGACAATGGACGAATAAGGCAACTAGAAATCGGCGTCGGGGGGAGACAGACCAATCGGACTGCTTCCAAAGATTTCGTCTGGACCGCCGACGCCCCCGCCGGCTTGGTTGAAACGCCTCACGGCGGCGCGGCCGAAACACCAGTTGCCGGCGGGGGCGCCGGCGGTCCAGACCCGCATCGACGCGCGGCGCACAGTGCTTGGGGCACACGTGCGCATTTGCCTGATGGGGGACGCACACTCACTTCGCAACGCGTTCCTTAGGACTCTTAAGTATATGCGAATTCTTAGTTGCCGGGCTTTGATGAGCGCTCGCGTATACGCTCAAGCTGCACCAGAAGATATTCAAGCGCCCGGCCTTCATCCCGATACCAATTGATCCGTTGCCGCGTTTGTAAGCGCATATCAATCGAGGTGTAGCGTACGTTTGCTTCAAGCAGGATTGGCACCACACGCTTGCCGAGTTCCAGCGCCCGTTGCACTTCAGCTTGAACAAATTCACTTTCAGATGTGGTCTTTGACACGATCACCACCATTGCCACGCAGTCGTGCAAAGCAACGTCGATAGCACCATTCCAATCCGAGCCTGCTTCAATATCTCGCGGCGCGACCCAACAGTGAATCCCATTCAACTCAAGATCACCGACCAGTTGCAGCGCAAAATCCAAGTCGGCATCCGACCTATACGAAATGAACACCTGATCGCTTATCTCGGCGGCGGATCGGGCAAGACCGCTCGCCACGGGGGCAGGCTCAAACGTTTCCTCTGTTTCGAGGATAGACGGTTTCATCGCATCCTCAGACGTTGGCGGGACCAACCGCGAGGTTTCGTCGTTAGACGGCTCATTGGCCTCTGCCGACGCCGGGGCCAGAGGCGAGTCGGACATCTCCCCCACGCCACCGAACATGTACGCGACGCTTATCGCGGCTTGCGGCTCAAGCGTTTGCTGCGTTTCGATCGACCATTCACTCGCGTCGTCCGGCGAAGCTGTCACTAAAGGCGTCGCGTGGGGTATGTCTGCACCAAGGAACATTCCCGCGACGGCGATCGCTGGTTCTAGTGACGAGTATGCTTCCACTTTGGTGATCGACGATTTACTCACACGTTCCCAAGGCGTGGGAACCAGCGGGCGCAAATCGAGCGCCTCACTCGCGCCGTCGAAATCGATCTCCTTTTCATTGTTCTGGCTGTCATGCGCCTGAACCCTAAGGCGACAGAACTCGTCACTAGACACCGTTATCCTAATCGGCTCCGAAGGAATGAGATCGTCCACGAAAAACCAAAGCAGACTGTGGTCGTCGTCGTCGATAAGGCCGATGGAGCCATCCCGGTCCAGTTCAAGCGCTTCGTAATCATCGAGATCGTTTGGCTCAATCGAAAGCAAAGTGAAGACCAGATCGCCTTCGTCGTCGCTCTCCATGGCGAATGAGGCGCTTGTTGGAAGCGGGCACCCCTCGCTCAACAAAAGGTGAAATCTACCGCCATCGGCTAACCCCACATGCACGGGGAGATAGCGACTGACGGCAGCGGCAGTAGTACTGTCTTGCGAGTGCTGGATTTCCGGTGTCGTCAGTCGCGCGCTGTCCAGCGTTTCTTCGACGTTGCCCTGCATATCTCCTTCGAGAAGCGGCACGTCTAAGGTCGCACAGAAGGTCACGAACTCCCGCATGGTCGCCACGCATCGCGCCTCCGTCGAGAAATGGCCCATCGCGTTCAGCGTGATCTTCATTTCGATTGAGGTGTTGCCCTCAAAGCCTGCCTGTGTACCGGGATGATAGAGCGACGCCGCCAGTGGGCGCTCCCCCGCAAAAAACGAAACCGAATTATTTGCACCGGGAGATCGACTGAAGGTTGCCCTGAAGAGCTTTTCTGCTGGAAGCAGTTCGCCAGCGGCAAACAGCGGTGTGAACGCCCCTAGCGCCTCGCACGCCCTGATGTCTTCCGCCAAAAACGTAGGCATGGGCGAGTCCAGCGCGGTATTGCGACCAGAACCGATTACACAAGTTGGCTATTCGGGAACAGACCCGTTAGAAAAGTGCTCCGCCAACTCGCGCCGCCACCGACCGAGATCGCCGCTCTAAAGCTACAGAGACGGGTGACACACTCACTCACTCACGGCTGCCCGGCCGGCTTCCACCGACATGTGGGTGAGCGTGTGTCACCCGCGCCCGCTCAGCGCTCCACGTCGCGATAGCGCTTTTCCTCGGCGCCGCCGCTTTGGTCGGCGATGACTTGGCCGATCATCCAGATGCCGCCGATCAACATCAGGATGAAGCCGACGACGACGGACAATCCCAAACCGATCGCGGCAAGCAGCCCGCCCGCAACCACAGCGGGATCGCCGCCAGTGAACGCCGCGCCGATGATCGCGCC
>JADLHI010000490.1 GCA_020848895.1 Hyphomonadaceae bacterium | reverse complement strand
TGGGCGTGGCAGGTGCGGGCGATGTCTTCGGCGCTGGCGCCGAATTCCATGGCGACGCAGATTTCACCGATCATCTCGCCGACGCCGGCGCCGAGCATGTGCACGCCGACGACCTTCTTGGTCGCGACCTCTTCGAGCACTTTCACGAGGCCATCGGTCTCGTGATTGGTGCGGGCGCGCGAGTTAGCCATAAATGGGAATTTGCCGACTTTGTATTCGACGCCGGCGGCCTTCAGCTCTTCTTCCGATTTTCCGACGCAGGCGACTTCCGGATACGTGTAGATGACGTTCGGGATGACGTCGTAATTCACGTGACCCCATTGGCCGGCGATGATTTGGGCGATGGCGATGCCCTCCTCTTCAGCTTTGTGCGCAAGCATGGCGCCGGTGGTCACGTCGCCGAGGACATAAACGCCGTCAGCAGCTTTGAGATGGCCGTCGTGTGGGACGAAGCCGCGCGCATCGGTTTTGATGCCGACAGTTTCGAGACCGAGGTCCTTCGTGAATGGGCGGCGGCCGATGGCGACGAGAACGACGTCGGCGTCGAGCGTGCGCGCGGCGCCGCCTTTCGCGGGCTCGATCGAGACTTGCAGGCCGTCGCGCGTCTTTTCGATGCCAGTGACCTTGTGGCCGAGTTCGAACTTCACGCCCTGCTTCTTCAGGATCTTCTGGAAGGCGGTCGAGATTTCGGTGTCGACGGTCGGCGTGATCTTATCGAGGAATTCGACGACGGTGACTTCGGCGCCAACACGGCGCCAGACGCTGCCGAGTTCGAGGCCGATGACGCCGGCGCCAACGACAATGAGTTTGCCGGGAACTTTGCTCAGCGACAGCGCGCCGGTGGAGCTGACGATGCGCTCTTCGTCGATGTCGATGTTCGGGAGCGGCGTCGGTTCGCTGCCGGTGGCGATAACGATGTTCTTGGTTTCGAGCGTTTGCTTGGCGCCGTCCGGGCCGATCACTTCAACGCGACCCTTGCCGGAAATGCGACCGAAGCCTTTGACGTAATCGACCTTGTTCTTGCGCATCAGGAATTCGACGCCCTTGGTAAGGCCGTCAACCGCGTCTTCCTTCTGCTTCAGCATTTGCGGCAGATCGAGTTCAACGCCGCTGACCTTCACGCCCATCGAGGGGAACGTCTTGGTCGCCGCTTCGAAATATTCGCTCGCGTGCAGCAAAGCCTTCGAGGGAATGCAGCCGACATTGAGGCAGGTGCCGCCGAGCTTGCCGCGGCTTTCGATGATTGCGGTCTTCAAGCCGAGCTGGCCGGCGCGGATAGCGCAATTGTAGCCGCCGGGGCCGCCGCCAATGATAACGACATCGTATGACATGAAAGCTCCGGAGGTCTGTGGTGGCGCGGACGCGCAAGAGATGGCCGGAACATAGTCAGCGCGCGGACGCGATCAATGCGCGATTGTGGATTGCTCTCAAGCGCTTCGCCTCTTCACGCTTGCCTCTTCACGCTTCCCGGCCGCCGCGAAGCGGAGAGCCGGGACCCAGGGACAGACACGCAGTTGGTGGCCCCTGGGTCCCGGATCGCAACCCGGCCTCCGCCGGGGCCGCGTCCGGGAAGCGTGTGGTGTTAGTCGCCGCCGCGGCGGCGGCGCATCCAGATCGTCCAGCCAACGAGCAACGCGGCGAGGGCGAGCATGGACCAGCCGAAGGCGTCGCCAATTTGTGTGTAGAGCGTGGGTCCGGGCGCGTTACGCGGAATCGTGACGTTGTAGGCGGTTTGCGGACCGCTCGGTGCTTCTGAGGTCACGCGGCCATAGCCGTCGCTGACAGTCAAGACGCCGTTGCGGGCGCTACGGGCGATGGCGTAGCCGCTCTCGACGCCGCGCAGAATACTCATGCGGCTGTGGAGCCAAGCGTCATCGACGAAATCCCAGGCGGGCACGAGCATGATGGCAACGCCGGCGTATTCACGGCCGAGCGCCGGGAAGTCCATGTCTTTGCAGATGGCGACGCCGTAGCGGACGCCTTCGTGTTCGAAGATCAGCGGCGCAGTTCCGAGTGCGAAGTGCGACTCGAAGCCCGGGATCATGTGGCGCTTGTCGTAGCTCTGCCAATCTTCACGCATGAACGCGAAGGCGCGATTGAAGCGCCCCTGCTCGCTTTCATCGTCGGCGCCGGCGACGATGAGCAGATCGCGGCGGCGCGCGATTTCGCCGAGCTGTTCGATCGCGGCGGCGCGATCGCCTGGCCCAAGGCGCGCAATCTTCTCCGGCAGGAGGATGACGCGGCGTCCGTCGTCGACGGCGCGCTCGATCTGCGGGGTGTAAGCGTTCCAGACCGCGCGCCAATCGTCGGGCACGCCCTCGAATTGATCGCCGGCGATGAGTGTGACGTCGATGGTCTCGCTGCTCGGCAATGGCTGCGCCGTGCGAAGATAGCCGAATCCCAGCGCGGCGGTGACAATCAAAGCCGGCGCAAGCGCAGCGATGGCAGCGCGTTTAGCAATGAGAAATGCAATCGCGGACGCAAACAGCGTGACGACGAACGTGATCGCCGGTGCGCCGCCGAGCGAGGCGACCTGAATCGCTGGAATGAAGTCCATCTGGCTGTAGGCAAGCGCGCCGGCGCTGCCGTGCGGCGATGTGGCTGCCGTAAGCGTATCGATCCCGGTCATCAGCGCCGGAAAGAGGAAGACCGCCGCCCAGTTCGGCAAGAATCGCGCGGCGGCGCGCACGGCGTAGGCCACGACGCCCCAGACAAGGGCTTTGCTGGCGACGATGATGAGCACCGTGGTTACGCCGCCGATGTCGGCGAAATATGCGATCATCAGCGCGACCGAGACGAGTCCGGCGATAGCGCCGTAGGCGAACGCGCCCAGGCGGGAAGCACCGATGGCCGCGATCAGCATCGGCGCGGGCGCGATCCAAGCCAGGGGCCAGAAGGGGTGGAGGCTATAGGCTTGCGCGAGCAGCGCACCGGAAATCAGCGCCGCTACAATGCGTCCGAGCAGCAGCACGCGCGCCCTCCTCGCGTTGGCTTAAGCGCCTTGCTTGTCCCAGTAGGCGCGGTCAACGGCGTCGACGATGAAGATCAGAATGCCGACGATGACGATGATGCCGAGCAGGCCGACTTGCGCTTCGGTGCCGCCGGTGTTGGCTGCGAGTTCAGCGGGCGCGCGATAGGCGTTCACATCGATGCTCTGCAGATTGGCGACGAGGCCGCCGCTCTCGTTTTGCTGAGCGATCGCCCAGCGGCCGCCGTAAAAAGCAAAGCCGATGAGCCAGGTCCAGAACGCCTGGGTGCGGCGAATGAGGCGCACGGCGGCGATCAGAAAGAAAAGACCGGCGCCGGCCCAGAGGCCGACCTCGATCCAGGTCAGTGAATTGATCGTCGCTTCCTGGTCGGCCGTGAGTGGAAGCTGGATCGGCAGCTGCGCGAGGTGAATCGTGCCGGCGAACGCCGCGCCGAGGCTAGCCAGCACCAGAAGCAGCAGCACCAAGATCGCCGGCCAACGCAGAATAAATGCCATGGGACGTCCCCTCCCGCGCCGCTCCCCCGAGCAACGGCCCGTCAATGTATCGGGCTCGTTGCGGATCGCCAATGGGTCGCGGGGAAAGCGTTTGGATTCAGCGCTCTTCTATGGGGAGAATGGCGGCGCTAGCGTGCGCTGGCGGAGGGAATGCGATGACCTGGTTCGGAACGGTAAGCGCCTGGGCGGCCGCGGCGGTGGGCGCGCTCTACGCAGCTTACGCGGCGCTGCAGTTCAGCTGGGGCGACGTGCCGTGGGTGACGATGCTGAGCGCAGCGCTGCTGATGATGGGCGCGTTCCGCACGCTGCGGAAAATGTCTGGCGGCTTGCGCCTGCTTTGCGGCGCTTGGGGACTGTCGGCTGGCCTGATGATGCTGCCCTTCCTTCCTGCCGATAGCAGCGGCGGTGAAGGCAGCTACGCGATCGATGCACGCTGGGTTGCGTGGCTGGTGCTTGCGCTGCCGGCGATCTCGCTTGCGGGTCTCGCGCTCACGGTGCTGCACAAAGAGACGAAATAGTTTTCCACAACGATGCGCGAGCGAAACGCGAACAAACCGTCATGAACATCCGTTCTATGTGCGGGCGGGCGATCGGGAGATTGCCCAATGCAAGTGACGAAACTTCGCGCGAATGCCGATGGCTTGGTCCCGGCGGGCGCCTATTTCGCGGATATCGCGGCGAAACTCGAAAACATGAACATGCGTGAGGCGGCGCGGCGCGAAGCGCTGGATGAAGAAGATCGCGAACTGGAGGCGATCTATCGCAAGCGTTCGATGGCGCGCGCGGCGCTTGGCGAATGGCCGGCGATGATGTGAACGGCCGGCCTTAGGCGTCGCGATACCAATCCGGCGGCAGCGGCGCGCCGGTGACGCCTGGCGTCTGGTAGGCATTGACGGGCTTGCCGCGAAGCCAAAGCGAAAGCAGCCACTTCTCCCCGCGCGTCGGCGGCAGACCTGCGTGCATGCTCATCGGGTCGGGCGCGCCGTCGGCGTCAACGTTCAAGAACATCAGCGCATCGCCCTTGCGCGCCTTGAACTTGTAGCCGACTTCGGAAAACTCCGTCTCGCCGCCGTCATAGTCGTCATTGAGATAAGTCAGGAATGTCGCCACGCGCTGGCCGCGCGTTTCGATCTCTTCGTGCATGCCGGGCTGGAGAAAATCGTGATGGCGCTCGAACGTTTCGCCGGGCCTGTAATGCAGAAGCTTGCCGACCTCGAAATTCTCGACTGGAATGCCGGATGCGCGCGAGATTCTATCGAGAATGAGGCTCAACACCACGTCAGATGCGTCGATCTCGTATGACGCTTCCGAATTGCT
>JADLHI010000489.1 GCA_020848895.1 Hyphomonadaceae bacterium | reverse complement strand
TCATTCGCGGACCCCATCAGGGCCAGCAGTCAAAGTCGACTGCACACAAAGGCCGAAGACAAGACTGCACCCGACCAATACGCCGAAACATCGAAATCCAACTTGCAACGCGGGAGCCATCCAGACAAGACATTGGTCCTGGCGAACTCACGCTACGAGCGGACGCCACCTACCTGATTGACTTTCTGCGCGCGGCCTCCCCCCTCGCGAACGCGGTCAATGTCGTGGACACGGTTGGCAACCCGGTGGACCTCAAGGCGCGCCTCGGCGCGACCTATGACATCGGCCGTTTCAACGCCTCGGCCTTCGTCAACTACACCGACGGGTTTACCGACAATCTGAGCACGCCCTCCCGCGCGGTCGATGCCTGGACCACGATTGACTTGCATCTGGGATGGCGGTTTGGCCCGTCCGATAGCGGCCGCGGTCCTGAACTGTCGCTCTCGGTTGTCAATGCGTTGGACGAGGATCCGCCCTTCGTAAACAACGCGGCGGGCGTGGGGTACGATCCAAGTAACGCCGATCCTCTTGGCCGTTTCGTCGCCGTTGAGCTGCGGACCCGCTTCTAGCCATGCTGATATGGGCAATCGCGGCGGCGCTATCATGCACGCCGCCGCAAATAGAGCCAGCGACGAGCGTCGGCGTCGCTGAGCTCATCTCCCTGCGCGACCTTTCGGGCTTGAGTCTGTCCCCAGACGCAACTCGCGCCGTCTATCAGGTTCAGCGAGCCGATGTAGAACGCGACGACTATAACTCGGTGTGGTGCTTGGTCGACTTCGCTACTGGCGACATTCGCGAACTCAGCGATGGGGGCGCCATCGCGATGCCAGTTCTCGCCGGGCTTGGACGGCGAACCGGCATGTGGATGACGCTGCAGCCGCGCTGGACTTCCGATGGACGCGCCGTCGCCATGCTGGTGCGCCGCGATGGGCGCACCGCGCTGCAGACCTGCGAATTGCGGCGTATGCGCTGTCGCCTTTTTGTGACGAGCGGCGACGTTGAAGACTTGGTGTGGAGCGGCGATGGCCGAGGCATCCTCTTCACCAGCACACCGTCAGACGCAGAGCGAGCAGCCGCACGCTCTGACGAAGGCGACCTCGGATATCGCTTTGATGACAGGTTCGATGTGTTTCACGCTCTCTTTCCGCTCCGCGGGTTCGAAACGAGCCGCGAGGTGCGTTATATCGAAGTGCCTACGGGACGCGAACGCACCGCAAACGCGCAAGAGATTGAACGCTTCCAAACTTACAGACGCAGTCCCATTTCAACTACAATGGGCGCGGGGCGGAGCGCGACCCTGTTTGCCTCCGCGCCCGTAACCCGGCCTGCCTTCTTGTCAGGGCGCGATGTGCGCGACTTCATCAGGCTTGGACGCGACGGGGCCGCGTGGACTGAGCCATCTTCCCCAGACGCGGCAGGGAGCGCACCACCGCTCACGCTTTTTGCCTCGCATGAAAGTCGTGATGTGCGGTGCGGCGCGCCGGAATGCGAAGGCTACATTGTGGAACTCGCCACGCGTGACGAGACGAGTGTCCTCTTTGTTCGGCGCGAAGGTTGGGGGCTCAGCCGCCACGGCTTGTATCTTTGGAATATCGACACGAACACCGTCCGTCCGCTCGTCGTGACAGATGACGTCATTCGCGTGTGCGCGCCGAGGCGCACGGATGCGATTTGTCTTCACGAGGGCCCGACGCGCCCGCGACGGATCGTATCCGTCGACTACGCCAGCGGCGCAGTGCGTACGCTTGTCGATGCCAATCCGGCTCTGCCAGAGGCCGCCTTCGCGCCGGCACGAAGGCTTGAATGGCGCAGCACCCGGGGGGATGAATTGTTCGGCTATTATCTCACGCCACCCGATGCACGAGGCCCTCACCCACTCATCATTGTGCAGTATCGCGCGACCGGCTTTCTGCGCGGCGGCGTAGGGGACGAATATCCCATTCAAGCCTTCGTGCGCGCCGGCTTTGCCGTGTTGGCGCTGGAGCGGCCTGACCCAATCGCGTTGCGCGCTGTTGTTCGGGATGCAGACGAGATCGATCGGCGAGAATGGGAAGGACTTTCCGAACGCCGCCGAACGTTGGCGGCGCTGACTTCCGGCATTGATCGTATGGTCGATCTGGGAATCGTCGATCGGGCGCGCGTGGGCGTGACGGGCTTGAGCGACGGCGCCGAGACCGCTGCCTTTGGTCTTATTCATTGCGCCTGCATTGCCGCCGCGGCCATCAGCAGCGGCGTGCACGACCCGATGTCGTATTACTTGACCTCAGACCGCCAGCGTGAGGCAATGCGCCTTCATGGGCGCGGGTCTGACGATATTCAATTCTGGGACGATGTATCGCTGTCTCGAAACGCCGCCCACGTGGCCGCGCCCATCCTGGCCCAGGTCGCCGATCGCGAAGCGCTCTTCATGTTGCAGGCGCAACGCACGTTCTCCGACCTCGGCAAACCCTTCGATCTCTATGTGTTTCCCGATGAGTACCATGTAAAATGGCGGCCTCGACACCGGCTCGCCATCTACCAAAGGA
Organism: Hyphomonadaceae bacterium; assembly: GCA_020848895.1. GTDB lineage: Bacteria > Pseudomonadota > Alphaproteobacteria > Caulobacterales > Aquidulcibacteraceae > Vitreimonas. Next base: position 2,885 of record JADLHI010000489.1, on the reverse strand, counting down.
GCCTCAGATGGTTCGAGTTCTGGCTGTTGCAGCGCGAGAGCGAGGACGCGGCGTTCGGCGATGAGTACGCGCGCTGGCGTGCCTGGCGTGCACGCCTAGCCGAGAGCGACGGCCCGCGGCAGATTGCGCAGCCAGGCCTCCACACTCAATAAGCCGACGATGCGAGGCAAATTTTCTGAGGCCCGCAATATGCTGGCTTCGCTCAATGTGCCAGATAACACGTCGTGTGAAACAAGGCCGTGCCCAGCGAGCGCACCTTCTAGAAGGTATGCGCGCAGGAACGGAAGCTGCAGCAGCAGAATCTGAGCGAGGTAGGCGCTGGTCTGCCCTTTAGAGCGGCGCTGCAATACCTGTGGGGCGATCCGCCCGCCAAAGGCGTCTCGCACGAGACCGCGGTCTTTCCCGCCGGGTGACAGCACAAAAGTCGGAAGGCCGAGACACGCTTCAAGAACCGGTTGGGCGACAAGCGGATAGATATAATCTGCGTGCGAACGCCAATCGAAATAGTTGAGGCGATCTTCTATCAGCGCGAGATGCAGACGTTTGCCTGGGAGCAGACCTTCGGGCGCTTCGTCGGCCGCCGGCAAAAGGCCAATAGCCTTGGAAGTGAGGTACATCGGATGAGTGCTGGGCGCCGCTGCATCGCGGCTCAGCGCCTGACGCCAAGCGCTAAAGGCACTTCCCCAAAATGGCGCGCCGGTCTCTGCGGCGTGCGACCAGCAGCGGCGCCAAAACCCGAGACCCGGTCCGCGTGCAATCAAGCGATCGGCTAGCACGTCATTTCGCAATGTACGGAAAAAAACGTTGTCACCACCTCGGCCTGAAATGAACGCCGTAACATCGTGTTGAGCGGCGAAGGCCGCTTCGATCTCGTCCGTCTCACCATCAGCCAACCATAAAGGCGGATTGAGCGCCGGCCTCAGCTGGACCGCGGCTTCAAGATTCACGCGCGAAGGATCACGCTGGGCCTCGCAAAGGGATGCGCCCGCGAACGCCGCCGCCGCGCGCGCGTAAGCGCGCTCATCTCCTTCCAGATTGGAGGTCGCGAAATTTATGGCACGCACCCGCGCTGGATCAGGCATGCACGCAAGCACGATGCTTGAATCCAGCCCACCTGAAAGGCGAAGACCGAAACGGGGAAAACAATCGGCCCAGGCGCCACTTGCCGTCTCCACAGCGTCACGAAGTGTGGACTTGGCTGCTTGGTGCTCGATTGGCGCCCTCGCAAACGCATCAGGGCGCCAGACCTGCTCGATAGACAGCCGTGATTGGCCGACACGAGCCACCGCGCCAGGCTTCAGCTCTGAGACGCCATCGAGGCCCGTCCTGGTCGTGATGTGGCGGTTGTTCGCCAATCTCAGAGCTACATAGCTCCAGTCGACCGCAGTCGGTCCCAATCCAACCGCATCAATATCTTCACTGTGGGACAAAAAGATGAAGGCGTTGCCGCGCCTTGCAACGAAGCATGGCAGCGCGCCAGACGGGTCGCGAACAATGAAGACACATGCGTTGGGGACGTCACGAATGAAGCAAACGTAACGGCCCCAAACACGCGTAAAAGCCACGGCCCCGCGACTCTCAATGAATTCTGCGTCGCGCAACTGCTCCGACTGAGCGCGAGATCGGCCAGCGAATACAGTCCCCACAAAGCTCACGTGAGCGCCAACGTGCAAGCCCTCCAGCGCGCTGGACCGGTGCGGCGCCTCCAGCACCGAGAGGCCAGGCGCATCGACACGATGCACCCAGGCGGGATGAGTGGTCGCTATAGCCGCAATGACATCAGCGGCGTCCTTAGACGCGGCTTCGGAGTGATAGCTCCAAACCAGCGCTATGAAACGGTTCATGCCTAAACGACCATGATTGGCGTATAACCGCGCGCGTGATCGGCGCTGTCATTCAGCACCTGGTCGCCCAGCTGCGCCCAGCAATGAGCGGCGAACGGCGCGCCCTTCACCGCGAAGACCCAATCGACCGCTGCCCCGCGCGGACCCAGAAATAGAAGCAGCGCAAGCGTCTCGCGAAGGCACGCATTGCGCGCCGTCCCCAACGGGCGGCTCGCAGAAAAGGCGGCCGCCATGCGGACGATCGCTTCCTCAGATCGTTCGTGATTATTTCGTCGCGCCCGCCGCTCGGAGACTATGGAGCTGATATGGCTCCCGCGGAGCAGCTTCGACGCACGCCTGCGGCACAATGCTGCGCGCGCTATGGTGAAAATCTGAGGACGACTAGCGGAGACCTCGCGTGACGGCGTTGGGGCTTTTGCTAAAGCAAGCGGACGCCCGGCGCCGTCCGCGAGCACGCGCGCCGCGCGGAGGCTTTGCACGACCTCCCGTGAAAGCGGCGCGCGGCGCCTCAACTCATCGGCAAGGCGCGAGGACATCGCGCGGCTTAGTGCGCAGTAGCGATCGGCCTGGAGATCGAGGAAAACAATTGTCTCGTCGGCGAATGCCATAAACACATCAGCGCGCAAATGTGGTGCGGACCCGCTCACCGGTTCACATCAGCGGGTCGCGGTCCTCCATGAGATGATCTACACCGCCTTGGGTCTCGGCCGACACCGCGCCCAGTTCGATTACTTCATGATCCGACATGTTTCACTCCGTCTGCTTTTCGTCTGATAGAGCCAGCGCGCGGGAACACGTCCCGCGCGCCTCCTCGTGCCGCTTAGAAGAGCGGCTCACGGTCTTCGATTTCGGTGTCCACGCCGCCGTGCGTTTGCTCGGAGACGGCGCCCAGTTCGATCGGGTCTTGTTCGAACGTGTTTTCGTCACGCATTGTCAAAGCTCCTTTGAAGGGCCGAGGCTCGGCCCAGGAGCGATGCTGCGTCTACTGACGTCGATAAGAGAGTTTATAAACGTGAATATTTTGCGGGGTTCTAGCGGCGC
>JADLHI010000488.1 GCA_020848895.1 Hyphomonadaceae bacterium | reverse complement strand
GCGCCTTGAACAATCACCGGCGGCGGAAAGCCTTCAAGCTTGCTTGAGCGCGCACGCCAGAGTGTCGTGATGCTCACGCAGAGTTCGTCGGCGACCGCTTTCTGTGGAATGAGGTCCTTCCGCCTCACGGCGTGCGCGGCGCGCTGTAGGGTCTGAGTTCGATGTCGCGTGTCACCAGCACGCGCACGGGTGCGCCGGCGCGGACACGTAAGGTTGGACGTACTTCGAGTTCACGGTCGACGATGCGGGCTCCGGTCTGGGCAGCTTGCTGGGCGGCGGCGTCGCCGACACTTTGCGATAAGGAGTTATTGTTCTCTTCGTCATCCTCGGCTTCGTTGGCCACGACGCTGATGATAGCGGAGAGCCCTATCGCGATGCCGAGCCGGCCGAGATGGTTGTCCGTGCGATCAGTAAGTCCAGAGGCGCCCCCGGGATCGGTGGCGTTCATATCCTGAAGATTGATGGACCAACCATTCGGCAAGATGAGCCGATTCCAAACCAGCAGCAGACGACGATCGCCGTAGCGTGTGCCGTTTGTATAAGTGCCGATGAGCCGCGATCCTTGCGGGATGAGCAGATGCTGGCCTGTCACCGTGTCGTACACCGGTGCGGTGACTTGCGCGATGATGCGCCCTGGCAGATCAGAATTGAGTGCAGTGACCAGCGCCGCTGGGATGACATCGCCGGCCTTGATCTCATACCGTGAGCCAGGTGGCGTGAGACGCGCATTCAACCGCGCGTCCGAGTCTTCGCTGGCGTTATCTCCATCAGCGCGCGTGAAAAGGATCGGGGATGTCCGCGCCACGGCTTGAGGGCCAGGCGCTGGCGCGGCGGTAGAGGCGCCTGCGCCTCCATTGGCGCTATTCGCCCAGCCAGGATCACGCGGCGGCTGAAGCTCCGCGGTCTCTTCGGAAGTTATTTCCAGGTCGGGCTCGGCGAATTCAAGGTCGGCGCCCGCGAGATCGTAGGCGCCGTACTGGTCGCTGGCGCCCTGGATGGATTCCGGCGGGCCGCCTGCAGCAGCGACCTGCTGGGATTCCGCCGCGCGGCGATCGGGACGTTCAGACAACCCGTTGACCAGCGCGAACGCGACTATAGCGCCAGCGAGCAACATGCCCGCGACCAGCACCTTGCGCGATAGCCGTCGCGGTGAAGGCGGCTTCGCACGGATGGCTAGGTTGGGCGGCCCTTCGATTGGGGGCGTGATGTGAGCGGTAGCGCTCATGGCCGCGCTCCGTGCCGTGAACGCGTGCGGACGCGATCGACCGGATTGCGCTCGATGCGTACGATCGTCGCCGAGCGCGTGCCCAAGCGGAGTTCCGCGATGTCGAAGATGCGATCGATCATGTAGCGCTGGCCAGACGGCCCCTGCAGTGTTCGGTAGTTGACGAGTTCGGCGCCCTCGCCGGTCACCGCGAAGAGCGGCGGCAGATCGTGCGCGTCGACATCGGGCGGGAACTCGATCCAGGTGCGGCGTCCATCGTCGTACACGCGCATAGGCACCCATGCGGGACGTGCGCCGCGCGTAGTGCGGATTCTGTAGTTGAGATTGATGCTATCGAGCAGCGCAACCGGCGCTGTCGTTTCGGATCGAGGATAAGACCACGCGATTTGGGCTGAGTAAGCAGACCCGGACTGCGCTATCGCCTCGATGAGATAAGTGCGCCGGTCGGTAATGAGCACAATGTTGGTTCGGAGCCCGCTCGCGTTCGGCTTCACCAGCACGACTGTGCGCGGATCTTCCGCCGTCTCGCTCTCGGCCTGCGTCACCATCCAGCGCGAAGTGTCGCCGGCGGCGATGTCGGTGAGCGCCTCGCCGGGCTCAAGGAGGATCGTCGAGACGTAACTTGGATGCGCGTACACTTCATATATGGCGCCCGCCTCATAAGCGTACACATGGCGCGCTTGCACGAAACCATCGCGCGTTGGGCTTTGGCGCGCAGCGGAGTTTGCGGCCGCCAGGGTCTCGACCGGCGTTTCTGTGCGGCCGCGTCGCGATTGTGCATCGGCGGGTGAGGCCGCGACCAGCACAAGGCTGGCGGCAACGAGCGCGAAAGCAGAACAGCGCGCGATCATCGTTCACGGCTCCAGGAGAAATCAGAGATCAAGAGGCCCAGCGGGTTGTTGGCGATCTCGTCGGCGTTGCGCGGCGCGCGCGTCGTCAGGGTGAAGACCCCCGAGTAAACCTCTGGATCGGTCGTTCCCGTCGCGTTGGTGGCGCGCTCAACCCACGTCACCTCCCAGGCGTTGTTCGAGCGGGCGATGATGGATCGGATGTGCACAGTGCGACCGACTCTGCCGAGAGAAAGGAACGGATCATCCTGACGCGCGATCTCGGTGAGCTGCGCGGCCGCTTGCGGCGTCAGGAAACGATAAGCTTGTAGCCAGTTTTCGCGGAGCACCACCCCATCGGTCGGCAGGGAGCGAACCAGCCTCACGAACTGACCAAGATGGTAAGCCTTCTGCGCCTCCGTGGCGGTCCAGCGGCCGTCGGCGGCGCGCACGTTCATCACCTGCCCTTCGGGACTGACTTCGACGACATGCACAAAGGTGCGCTGTTGCAGCGCGACGACAACCAGCGACATGACACTAACGCCAAGCAAGCCCAGCGTGCCAAACGCGATGGCGCGCCACGACCGCGCCGACAGCACTGCGGAGCCCATGCGCGCGTCCCACTCTTGTTGTGCGCGTTTGTAAGGCGTGTCTGCGGGCGCGGCCGCGTACGAGCGCGCCGGTGAGCGGAAGGAAAAGTTCATGGACCGGCTCCGGAAGATCTGGGCTTGGGCTGCATGGCGCCGTAATTGATTTGCGCGCGTGGCGCGCCGCCGCTTCCGCCACCTCGCCCCCCGCCTCCGCCACTGCTGCGACCGGGGCTGCTCAAGCGGCGCGATGTGCCGATCATGCCGCCTTTGACGGCCTTGTAGACGGCGTGCGCCATGTAGACGCCGCCAGCAGTGGCGAAGGTTGCACCTACACCGGTGCGGATAGCATCAGAGCCAGAGAGATGCGGCTGGCCTTGCACCACTTCGCTCGCCAGCATGGGGGCGAACCACGCGAGCGCGAGCACCGTGAGGCCAAACAGGAAGATATTGAGCACGCCCCCGGCGTTGAGCGTAAACGTTGCTGGCAGCGTGTTGACGAAGGTGATGGCGATCGAGGCGATGAAGGCGAGAACGAAGAGTCTGATCGCGCACCCCGCGACCCAGCCGAGCGGGCGCTCCGCGACCCATGATGTGCCGTTGAACACGCCCCACGGAAGCGCGACGAACGCGGCGAGGCTGCCAAGTTTGAAAGCGATCAGCGACACGAAGAGTTGCATCGCCAACACGAAGAAGCCGAGCATCACCAGCACGGCCGAGACCCAGACCGTCGCCATGGCGAAGGCATCGGTGAAGACGTTCATGCCTTCGGCCATCGCAGCGGTGCGCCCGAAGAGTTCGACGCCAATCTGGCCGACACGTCCTGGGTTGTGCAGATCGGCCATGCTCATACCGTTGCCCCCGGCGTTGAGGCCAAGCTGTGCGCCGGAGCGAACGATGATGGTCGAGAGGCTCGCCCAATTGTTGACCAGGAAAGCGAAGAGGCCAACAAACAAGACTTTGCGGAAGAACGGCGCCATCGGCGCTTCACCGGCTAGCGCCCATTGCGCGCCGGCAAGCGTGATCGAAATGACGATCAAGGCATTCAGGACGTATGTGACGTCGCCCTGGATCAGGCCGAAGCCTGAATCCGCCAGCGCCAGGAACTGGTCGAGAAACGAATTGAGGGAAGCCGGATCCATGTCAGAACGCCGTGCGCGCCGGTTCGGTTGAACGCGTGGTTTCGGTCGGGAAG
>JADLHI010000487.1 GCA_020848895.1 Hyphomonadaceae bacterium | reverse complement strand
GGCGCTTGCGGGCAAGGACACTGCACGCCAGCGGCGTACTGCTCCTTCGCTTTAGCTGTATTTTTAACGCGCCCGCAAGCTGAGCATCAAATCGGCGCGACGGCATTGAAAGCACATGCCACGCGGCTTGTCACGCATTTTGTTGCAGTGCGGCGAAGTATACGCACTCGGCGTAAGCCATCCGAAGCTCGCGCCAGCGAGCGAAGGATGGTGGTGGTGACAGTCGCGAGCTAACCCGTCTCTGCTGGGAAATTCCCTGCTTTCCCTGCACACGTTTATCCACGCAGGGCGTTTTTGGCTCTCCTGTCGTGCCATTGGCCGGCCAGCGGCACGCAAGCCCCGGTAACTTGGCGTTTTTCTCGGTGGACACCGACGCCTAAGAGCGAACCGAGCAGGGAATTCATAATGGTCGAGCAGGGAGGCACTTTGCACCGCGCAGGCATTCCATTCCCGTTGCACTGCGTGAAGCCGAGGCCCTTACAACCGACTTGACTGTCCGCCCCGTGAGAGCCACGTAGCGTCCGTCGCGATGGATCGCGGCAGGCGCTCTTTGACAGTGGTTCGCCCCTGTGAGCGCCAGGGCAGCTCAGGCCGCTATCCGAGACAAGGGCCAATGGCCCCTCCTCGCTTCTTCAACCCCAACAGAAGGCTCGACGCGTGCACACGCGCGCTGGTGAGCCGCTCCGAACTGAAGACCGCACAAGGAGGGCCACATGCCCGAAGCGATCGAACGCGTCCCGCTGGACGCGCTAAAACCCTACCCGCGCAATACGCGCACCCACTCCAAACGCCAGATCGAACAGATCGCCCGCTCGATCGAGCGCTTTGGCTTCACCAACCCTGCACTGGTCGATGATGAGCTGACCATCATCGCCGGCCACGGCCGGGTTGAAGCGGCAAAGCGCCTTGGCCTCAAAGACGTGCCGATCATCCGCCTCTCGCGCATGAGCGCGGCAGACATTCGCGCTTACCGCATTGCAGACAACCGGCTGGCCGAGTTGGCCGGATGGGACAACGAGCTGCTGGCGATTGAATTGCAGGGCCTGACCGAGCTTGGCTTCGATGTTGAGTTGACCGGGTTCGCGGTCGCCGAAATCGACCTCATCATCGATGGCGTGGCCGAGGCTGATCCTAAAGCACGGCGTGATGCGGAAGACGCCCTGCCCGACCTACCACGTGAGGCTCTGACCGAGCCCGGCGATGTCTGGCGCCTTGGCCGTCATCGCCTCGTCTGCGGCGATGCACGCGAGCTTGCCATCTACGACGCGCTGCTAGGCGGCGAGCACGCCGACGTCATTTTTACTGACCCGCCCTACAACGTTCCTATTGACGGGTTTGCCGGCGGCAAAGGCAAAGTGACCCGACGCGAGTTCGCCATGGCCTCAGGCGAGATGAGCAAAGCTCAGTTTGTTGAGTTTCTGGAAGCCACGCTTGGCGCAGCCGCCTCATCTGCACGCGACGGCGCTATCGCCTTCGTCTGCATGGATTGGCGCCATATCGGCGAACTGCTCGCTGCCGGCGAGCGCGTCTTCGATGAGTTGAAGAATGTCTGCGTTTGGACCAAGACCAATGGCGGCATGGGCTCGCTCTATCGCAGCCAGCACGAATTGGTGTTTGTGTTCAAGAAAGGCCAGGCCCCTCACCTCAACACGGTCGAGCTGGGCCAATATGGCCGCAATCGCACGAATGTTTGGGCCTATGCCGGCGTCAACGCATTCGGGGCCGCACGTGATGCAGAACTTGCCATGCACCCAACGGTCAAACCAGTTGCGCTCGTCGAGGACGCCATTCGCGACGTAAGCCGGCGTGGTGACATCGTGCTCGACCCCTTTGGCGGCTCGGGCTCGACTTTGATTGCAGCCGAGCGCTCGGGCCGTAGCGCACGGCTGATCGAGATCGACCCGATCTATTGCGATGTGATCGTGCGGCGCTTCGAAGCCTACACAGGCAAATCGGCCGAGCGCGAAACCACGCCTGTGGGCGCGCCGGAGGTGCGCGCATGACCAAGTCGGCAAACACCAACAAGCCTGACTACGACGTCGGCTACAAACAGCCGCCCAAGCACAGCCGCTTCAAACCTGGTCAATCGGGTTGTCCCGATGGCGGACGAGAGACCAAGCGCCGGAAGAAGCTCGAAGCTCAGCAGAAGCAAATGCGCGAGGAAAAACAGAAGGCGGAAAGCGTTGCCGAAGTCGTGGCCCGTGTCGTGCGCGAGACCATTCCGGTCAGCGTAAATGGGGTGCGCGTGGATATGCCGACAGTAGAAGTGTTTGTCCGGAAGATCATCCGCGAAGCGCTAAAGGATGACGCCGACGAACGGCGCGTGCGTCAGTGCCAAGCCTTGCTATCGAAAGCGGGAATGTTCGAAATCCCATCCAGCGAACAAGGCGGCGGCTTGCTCGTCGTCTACGCGCCGATGGCGCAGCAAGAATGGATAGAGGCTACAGAAGGCAAACTGCTGCCTGAAGATCCACTGCACGGCATCCCCGGCGCTGAGGGCACACTTCAGGCCACGCCGGTGCGTCGCGGAGCGCCCGACGAAGACTAGCAAAGGAGCACGCTCCGCCGACAAACCCGGCCGTATGAGAGATGCGACTGGGCGGCTGTTAGCCGGCGCTAGTCCTGTTCCTCCAGCAGCGACCGAAGCATCCAAGCGGTTTTCTCGTGCACGTTGAGACGCTGGGTGAGTAGATCTGCGGTTGGTTGATCGTTGGCGGACTCAACGAGCGGGAAGATGCCGCGCGCCGTGCGTGCGACAGCCTCGTGGCCTTTGACCAGCACGCGCACCATATCCAGCGCCTTGGGCGTCTTTGCTGGCGCATCATCGACTGAGCTTAGGCGGCCAAATTCCGCGTAGCTGCCGGGTGCTGCGTGTCCCAACGCCCGAATGCGTTCCGCGATTGGATCGACCGCGTTCCACAGCTCTGTGTATTGGGTCATGAACATCGCATGCAGCGTGTTGAACATTGGGCCGGTGACATTCCAGTGGAAATTGTGCGTGGTGAGATAGAGCGTGTAAGTGTCCGCCAGCAACTTGGACAATTCACGCGCAATCTTCTCACGATCCGCGTCCGATATTCCAATATCTATCTGTCTTGCGTCCGTCTTCGCCATATCCACTCTCCTTCTATCCGACCGTACTTAGCGCGCGGTACGCCACGTAGGTTGCGACGACCAAAACAAAGACCGCAAACACGCGCTGCAACAAGGCGCGGCGCGCCGCGAGTTTGCGGCTGGCCCAAACGCCGAGCGCGCCGCCGCCTATCCCGCCAGCAACCATCCACCCAGCGACATCCCAGAGGACATATCCCGAGAGAGCGTAGTTAAACGCCGTCGTCGCCCCAAAGAGCGCGACGGCGAGTAGCGATGAGCCGACCGCATTGAGCATCGGCATGCGCGAGCCGAGCATGAGCCCAGGTACGATCAAGAAGCCGCCGCCAATGCCAAAGAATCCCGATGCGAGGCCAACAACCAGCCCGATCCCAGCCAGTCGCACGGCGATGCGCGGGTTGAGTTGAACATCGGCGAGGCCATCGCCTGATGCTGGGCGCCACATGGAAAGAGCCACAGCAGCCATCGCCAGCGCGAACATCAGCATCAGCGGTTCTGGATCGATCAACTTGCCGATCGTCGAGCCCAACGCGGCGCCGGCAATCCCCGCCAGCGCAAAGGTAATCGCGCATGGCCACTTTACAGTGCCACGCCGCGCGTGCCCCAAGAGATTGACTGCGGCGTTTACCGAAACGCCTAGCGCGCTGGTGCCGATGGCGAAGTGCGTGCTGGGAACGCCGACGAAATAGAGAAGCAGCGGAACCGCCAAGACGGAGCCGCCGCCCCCAAGGAGGCCCAGCAGAAATCCGACGCCCGATCCCGAAATGAGCGCTGCAATCGCCTGCCAGTCCATCTCCGCCCCTGACTTGTTTTAAATTAGATTATTCTCATATATAGACAGCAACGAATTTCGCAAGGAGAGCACCATGCGCCCGGATGTCCACGCCTTCTTCCACGAACCCACCAACACAGTCACGTATTTGGTCGCCGATCCAGCAACCAAGAAGGCCGCGCTGATTGATCCGGTACTCGATTTTGAACCCGCATCGGGAAAGGTCTGGCGCGCATCCATCGACAACGTCCTTGCCGAAACCAAACGACTGGGCTTGACGATCAGTTGGATCTTGGAGACCCACGCGCACGCCGATCACTTGTCAGGCGCGCAGCCCGCCCGCGCAGCCACTGGCGCGCCAATTGTCATCGGCGACCACATCCGCGATGTTCAGCACATCTTTGCACCGAAATTCCTCGCCGAGGACATTACCGATGATTACGAGGCGTTCGACCGGCTCGTGCATGAGGGCGATACGCTTCCACTGGGCGAGTTGACGATTAAAGTGCTGCACACGCCAGGCCACACGCCAGCCTGCGTTACCTATGTGATTGGCGATGCTGCCTTTGTCGGCGACACTCTGTTCATGCCGGATTACGGCACGGCGCGGGCGGATTTCCCCGGCGGCGACGCGGCATCGCTCTATCGCTCCATTCGTAAGATCCTGGCGCTCCCCGCCCAAACGCGCGTCTTTGTAGGGCACGACTACAAGGCGCCCGGACGCGACGCTTATGCCTGGGAGACGAGCGTCGCCGCCGAGCGGGCGACGAACGTTCAGGTCAACGACGCGATCGACGAGGCTGCGTTTGTCGACGCACGAAAAGCCCGCGACGCGACACTCGCAGCCCCGCGTCTGTTGCTACCATCCTTGCAAGTGAACATTCGCGGTGGACGCCTGCCGCCGGCTGACAAAGACGGTGTCGTTCGCTTCCGAATTCCAATCACTGACGCCAGCTAGGCGCCAAAGAATCCCGCATCCGGCGTCTGGCCAATGAGTTCCGCGAGCCAAGCGCCGAGATCTTCCCGAACCTGTGCAATCGAGATGTCTGCGCGATAGACGAGGTCGCCCTGCGAAAGCGAGCGCTCAAGCAACATGGCAGGCGGCCCACCAGCGCCGAGCGGCGCATAAAAATGTTGGAACAAGGCCGACACATCTTCCGCATGCGCGCTAGGATTTTGAGTGAGCTGCGTCGAGGCTCGATCATAGGCGCTTTTGATGCGCTCAAGTTTGCCTCGCACCACCGTATCGGCCATTGCGCGTTCGGTAACGGCGATGCCTCCGAGCGGCAGTTGGTCCGCTGGAAAGCTGCCAAAACCAGCAAAGATGCGCTGAATGTCGATATGCGCGGCGAGCGGCACGGACTCGCCAACTTCAACACCACGCAAACGCGCCATAGCCGCCATCGCCGGCCGGCGCGCCAGCTGCGACCGCGTCACCATACCCGTACTGCCGGGGCTAGGCACCGTGATTGCCGCGGCCTCTCCGGCAACAACAGCCGCGCTTCCCTCAGCGAGAGGAAGATAGGCGACTTCCAGATCGTTCGCTGGATCGAGGCCGCTGCGCCGCGCCGCCGCCTGGAAAATGACATCGCCGCCGCCACCGCGGCCATTGCCGACCGGACCGCTGACGACAACACGTTTGCCACGGAGATGGGCAAAGCTCTGCACATCCTCCCCCGCGACTTGGTAGAAGCCACGCCAAAAATTGAGGCTGTAGAGGCGAAGGTCAGGGACTGCGCCGGTTATGCGTTTTTTCGCCGCGATATAGCTCATCGCCAGCATGCCGGACGCCTCGCCCGATTGGAGCAACGCATCCGCTTCGCGCGACTCTGCCACAGGGATGAGGCGTACCGGCAAGTCTGGATCGCGCGCCATTGCCAGTAGCAACGGAAACACATGCGGATTAGGTGGAGAAACCAATCCGATCGCATCCGCGGGAGCAGCGACCGCCGGCAAAGCGCGAGCGCATGCAGCGACGCCGGCTAAGGCGGCGGCGGAGAACGCGCGCCGACTGAGATGCTGAGTCATACTTACCTCCCGCGATTTAGGACTTGCGGGCCGGGCAGGTCCGAATGCCGAGAAGCGCGTACGCCGGACAGAAGCCAACGAGCCCCGTGAGCAGCGGAACCAAGCCAAACCAAGCCCACGGCGTTTTCGGACCGATAAACACGAGCGAAATGATCGCAAGCCCTGCAACGACCCGAATGACGCGGTCGAGCGTACCTTCATTGATAGGCATGTCTTCCTCCTATTCCGCAGCGCGGAGATGATGCGGCGGCGTTATTGCTGCTGGCGTACCATCAATCGGTTTCTCGTCGTCTCGCATCACGATGTAGATCGCTGGAATCACCAGGACCGTGAGCAGTGTCGATGAGGCGAGCCCGAACAGAAGCGAGATCGCGAGACCTTGGAAGATTGGGTCAAACAAGATCACCGCCGCGCCGATCATCGCGGCCACCGCCGTCAAAAGGATCGGCTTGAAGCGGATGGCGCCTGCTTCAAGCAGCACCTCGCGCAGCGACTTATCTTCGGTGTGGGCATGGCGCACGAAATCCACCAGAAGAATGGAGTTGCGAACGATAATGCCGGCCAAAGCGATAAAGCCGATCATCGACGTGGCCGTGAATGGCGCATTGAAGAGAATATGGCCGATGACGATACCAATCAGCGTGAGCGGAATGGGCGTCAAGATGACAAGCGGTAGTTTGAAGCTCTTAAACTGCGCGACCACCAGAATGTAGATGCCAAGCAGTGCCACCATGAAAGCCGCGCCCATATCGCGGAACGTCACATAAGTGATCTCCCACTCGCCATCCCAAAGGAGCGTCGGCGTCGCCTCATCTTCCGGCTGACCATAAAGGCTGATCGCGGGGCGCGGTAGGTTGCCCCAATCATGGTTCTTGATTGCGTCATCGACCGCCAACATGCCGTAGATCGGCGCTTCGTAGGCTCCGGCCAATTCGGCCATCACCATTTCAGCGTACCGCCCGTCGCGGCGAAACACTGGATATGAACCCTGCTCCGTTTGGGCGGACACCACCTCGCCGAGTTGTACCAAGCGAGAGCCATTGGCCGCCATGGCGACAGGCATAGCCGCAAGATTCTCAGACCATGTCCGCGATGATTGCGGTAGGCGAACGGCAATCTCGATTGGATTGCGACCTTCGCCGCGATGGGAATAGCCGACGACTTGACCACTAAGCGTTGCCGCAACTGAATCCAAGACATTCTGCTCGGATACGCCGAAATATTCGAGTTGCGCGCGATCCGGCGTCAGGCGCAATCGCGGACGTTGTTGGCCGTAGCTGTCATCGATATCGACAATGTAGGGCACGCTGTCGAAGATCCGCCGCACCTCGCCAGCAACCGCGCGGCGCGTTTCAGCATCAGGGCCATAGATCTCGGCCAGAAGTGTCGAGATAACTGGCGGCCCCGGCGGTACTTCAACCACGCGAACAGCCGTACCCTCCGGCACAGCGAGCGCACTCAGGCGCTCGCGCATGTCAAGCGCGATGGCGTGACTTGCGCGGTCGCGATCGTGGCGGGGCGCGAGCGTTACCTGGAGGTCGCCCAGTTCTGGACGATTGCGCAAATAGTAGTGGCGAACGAGACCATTGAAATTGAACGGCGCCGCCGTCCCCGCATAAGCGTCCACGGACACGACTTCGGGGATCTGCTCGACTACACGTGCCGCCTCAATCAAGACGCGTTCAGTCTCTTCGAGAGAAGCACCCTCCGGCAGATCGACAACCACCTGCACTTCCGACTTGTTGTCGAATGGCAGGAGCTTCACCCGAACAATCCCGAATCCGAACAATGAGCAAGCAACCACTGTCGCCACGCCAACACCGATCACAAACGTCCGCGCACTCTTGCGCGAGCGGATGACCGGAGTGGCGACGCGTCGATAAAGCCGACCAAGCACGCCCTCATCATGTCCATGAGCAGCATGCCCGCCAGCCAAGGCCTTTCGGGCAAACCGGATCATCAGCCACGGCGCCAGGATCATCGCCACAAAGAACGAGAACAGCATCGCCGCTGACGCGTTCGCCGGGATCGGCGCCATGTATGGCCCCATCAACCCCGATACGAACATCATGGGAAGCAACGCCGCCACAACCGTGAGCGTCGCGATGATGGTTGGGTTGCCCACTTCGGCAACGGCCTCAATAGCCGCTTGCTGTTGCGTGCGACCGTCGCCCATCCCCCAATGCCGAGCAATATTCTCGATCACAACAATCGCGTCGTCGACCAAGATGCCAATCGAGAAGATGAGCGCAAACAAGCTCACACGATTGATCGTGTAGCCCATCAGGTTTGAAGCAAAGAGCGTCAGCAGAATGGTCGTCGGAATGACGAATGCCGTCACCATCGCCTCACGCCAGCCAATGGTGAAGCCGATCAGCACAACGATCGAGAGAGTTGCTAGCCCCAAGTGGAACAGAAGTTCGTTGGCTTTCTCGTTCGCCGTTTCACCGTAGTTGCGCGTGATTGTGGCGTGAACGCCCTCCGGAATCAGACGGCCCTCAAGCTGGTGCAGACGCCGTTCGATGGCTTGAGAGACGATCACCGCGTTGGCGCCATCGCGTTTGGCGATGGCGAGGCTCACCGCCGGCGCCATGAAACTCTCGCCTTCTTCACCATCGCGCGTGAAACGCCAGACGCGCGCCTGATCCTCCCGCGGCGCCATGCTCACTTCGGCCACGTCCCGCAAGTAGACAGTGCGACCATCGGCGGCGCGAACGGTCAGCAATCCAATGTCGGATGGCTCGTCGAGCGTGCGGCCAATAACCGCCGAACTCGTTTCGCTGCGTCCGCGGAGATCGCCGCCGGGAAATGAACGGTTCGCGTTGCGCACCGCGTCGATCACAGAGCTCAACGGCACGCCGTAAAGCGACAGCCTCCCGGGATCGGGCGCCACGCGAATTTCCTGGGGCCGGCCGCCCACGATGAAGGTTAGGCCGACGTCCTCCACCTTGATCAATTCGCTCTGCAGCTCGTCGGCGATTTGATAGAGCGCCTGATCATTCCATCGATCAGCAACGCTTGCCTCAGGCGATAATGTGATGACGGCGATCGGCACATCGCTGATGCCACGCGCCACAATGTGCGGTTCTGGAATGCCAGCGGGGATGCGATTGATATTGGCGGCGATCTCCTCGTGAATGCGCGTTATTGCGTCATCTGGGTCAGTGCCGACTTCAAACCGCGCCGTCACAAGAACTGAATCGTCCTGCGTTTGACTGTAGACGTGCTCGACACCGTCTATGCCACGGACAATCGTTTCCAGCGGCTTGGTGACGAGTTCGACCGCATCTGGAGCACGTAGGCCGTCGGCGCGCACCATGATGTCAACGAGCGGCACGCTGATCTGCGGCTCTTCCTCACGCGGAATGGTGAAAAGCGCGAGCAGACCCAGCGCGATGGCTGTCAACAGAAAAAGCGGCGTTAGCGGCGACTGGATCGTCGCCTTGGTGATGCCGCCGGAGAGACCGAGCTTCATGCGCCTGTCTCCGCCGGCACGATCTGATCACCGTCACGAAGTCCAGACAGAATCTCGACGCCGTTTTCCATGCCTTCCATGGGAGTCGGAGCACCGCGCTGAACCGGCGCCTCAACAACTCGGCCGTCCCGCCACAAGCGCACGTAGTCGACGCCATAGCGTGTCACGATATAGGTCGCGGGAATCACGAACGCTTGTCGTTCGCCGGCTGGGGCCAAAACACGTACGCGCGCGCCGATGAACTCGCCTTCGAAGCTCGACGCGTCGAGATCAGCGGTGACAAGGCCATTGTCGATCGCTGGATAGACTTGACGCACACGCGCCATGCGAACCTCGGCGCCGCCGTCGCTGACGATGCGGATATCTTGCCCTTCCCGCAGAGCGCTTGCCTCGCCCTCGGGGAGTTCAATACGCAATACGCGGGCGCCGGTAGAAATTGCCACGACGATATCGCCCGGCATGACGACTGCTCCCTGGGGGATAGGCAATCGCGTCACCCGTCCGTCCGCGGGCGCGTAGACACGCCCCTGCGCGGCAACCGCTCCCGCAGCGCCAGCTTGGGCGCGCGCCGCGCGCAACTGCGCCTCAGCCGCCCGCGCTTCGGCCTGCACGGCGTCCATGCGCGCCTGCGCGTAGACGCCGCGTTCAAACAAGTATTGAGCGCGCTGCAAGTCGCCGCGCGCACGCTCCGCCGTTGCTTCCGCAGCAGCAACGCTCGCGTTACCCGCCTGCGCTTCGAGTGAAAGGCGTTGGTCCGCCACGATCGCGAGTAATTGGCCGCGACGAACTTGATCGCCTTCGCGAACCAAAAGGCGTTGGACCGTGCCGCTAATGCGCGCGCGTGCATCGCCCACATCGCGATTGGTGAGCACAGCGGCCACCGTCTTGTAGTCGGGCGCCGTCTGTTGCGCGACTGTGATCAACCCGGCAGGCGCCGCGGCAGGCGGCGTCGGCGCGTCCGCCTCCTCGCGCCCACAGCTTGCCAAGGCCAGCGCCAGGGCGACTACCGCAACCAATTTCGACACGCGAAGCCCGCCCATCTCTTCCCCCGTTAGCGCGGATCGCGGACAGCGCCGCTTGCCGGATCGATTGTCACCGTTGGCAGTCCAGCCATTTTCCAAGCGCCGATGCCGCCGCGCATGTGGGCGCGCAGCGGAACGCCTATCTTCGCGGCAGCAGTGAAGGCCGTTGCGGACCGTTTGCCTGAGCCGCAATGAAAGACGATCGGACGCCTTTCATCGTGCGGCAACTCCGCTGGATCGAAGGTGGAAAGCGGATAGAGCAGCGCGCCGTGGATACGCTCAGCGGCATACTCCATTGGCTCGCGGACATCGATCAGAACGATTTCGCCCCGCGCCAGCGCCGCGGCGATTTCTTCAGGGGACATGGTGGGTGGATTGTTGAACACATTTATCTCCGTGCGGATTGCTCTGGATCAAGCGTGCAAAAGCTGCGCGCCAAAGCGGCGATGACGTCGCGAACGACCTCGCTCTGCAGTGAATAATGGATGGATTGGCCGTCACGACGGGCACCAACCAAGCGCTCCCGCCGCATCACAGCCAGATGTTGAGAAACGGTCGATTCTCGTAGCCCCAGCGCCGCTGCCAGCTCCCCCACCGTCTCCTCGCCCGATGAGAGATGGCACGCGAGCATCAATCGATGCGGGCTCGCCAAGGCTTTCAAAACCTGGCTCGCCGCCTCGGCCCGATCCGCCGGAAGAGGGCTTCTTCGTTTCATACTTGCGTATATACGGATTTGCTCATATATAGTCAAGCAGAAGGCGAAAAGACGCCCCGCCGAACGGGCGGATTAAGACGGAGGAAACCAATGGCTGAGGTCGTCGTTCTGGGCGCAGGGCTGGGCGGCGTGATCGCCGCATACGAAATCAAGGAGAAGTTGCGCGGCAAGGATCGCCTTACCGTCATCTCGAAGGGCGATTCCTATTTCTTCGTACCATCCAATCCGTGGGTGGCGGTGAGCTGGCGCGACCGGGCATCAATCGAAGTCAAATTGCCGCCCGTCATGAAGAAGAAGGGCATCAATTTCATCAATGTCGGCGCCAAGCGCGTCCATCCCAGCGAAAACCGTGTCGAGCTCGAAGACGGCCGCTCGGTCCCCTACGATTATCTCGTCATCGCGACCGGTCCCGAACTCGCATTCGATGAAATCCCAGGCTTCGGCCCTGACGCCAACACGCAGTCGATCTGCCATGTCGACCACGCGGAGCAAGCCGCGAATGCCTTCGAGCGCTTCTGCAATAACCCTGCGCCAATCGTCGTGGGGGCCGTGCAAGGCGCGAGCTGCTTTGGGCCGGCTTATGAATTCGCGATGATCCTCGACACCGAGCTACGCAAGCGCCGCATCCGCGATCGCGTGCCCATGACGTTCGTCACCTCAGAACCCTATGTCGGGCACCTCGGTCTGGATGGCGTCGGCGACACCAAGGGTCTGCTCGAAAGCGAGATGCGCAACCGCCACATCAAGTGGATCACGAACGCGCGCGTCGCTTCCGTCGATCAGGGCGTGATGCATGTCGAAGAAATCAATGAAGATGGTTCCGTCAAGGCCACCCACGATCTCCCGTTCGGCTATTCCATGATGCTGCCCGCCTTCCGCGGCGTGGACGCGATCAAAGGGCTGGAGGGCCTCACCAACCCGCGTGGGTTCGTGTTGATAGACAAGCACCAACGCAACCCCGCGTTCCCAAACATCTTCAGCATCGGCGTCACCGTTGCGATCCCGCCCATGGGCAAAACGCCCGTCCCTGTGGGTGTGCCGAAGACGGGATTCATGATCGAATCGATGGTGACGGCCACGGCCGAAAACATTGGCGACTTGGTTCGCGGCAAAGAGCCGGAGGCCGAGGCGACCTGGAATGCAATCTGCCTCGCCGACTTCGGCGATGGCGGCGTCGCGTTCGTTGCGCAGCCCCAAATTCCTCCGCGCAATGTCAATTGGTCAGCCGAAGGCAAGTGGGTTCACTTAGCCAAGGAGGCCTTCGAAAAATACTTCATCGGCAAAGTGCGCAAGGGAAAGAGCGAGCCGTTCTACGAAAAGCTCGTGATGGACACGCTGGGCATCAAGAAGGTGAAGCCGGAGACCTGACATGCCAGCGCTAACCCAGGTCGCGTGCCCATCGTGCGGCACGGGAAATCGCATCGCCGCAGGCCGCGATCCGCTCGCTGCAAAGTGCGGCCAATGCGGCGTCCAGCTCATTGCCGGCGCCTCGATCGACGTCGATGATGAAGCATTCGCCAAACACTTGGCGAACACCAAAGGTTTGGTGGTGCTCGACGTATGGGCGCCTTGGTGTGGCCCGTGCCGGATGATGGCGCCGCATTTTGCCGATGCCGCTCAACGCCTCGCCGGCAAGGCCATTTTCCTCAAGATGAATGCAGACCTTTGTCAGTCGCCAGCTCGCCTCGGCGTTCGCGGCATCCCTGCACTCTTCCTGTTCGAAGACGGCAAGAAGATCGCCCACCAAGCCGGCCTGATGACGGCTGACGGGCTCATGCAATGGATTCAAACCGCACGGAGAACACCATGACCCTTGATCGCGCTGTTCTGGCATTCGCCGGATTCGTCGTCCTCGTGAGTCTTACGCTTGCGCATTTTGTTCATCCCGCCTGGATCTGGCTCACGGTCTTCGCCGGCGCCAACATGCTGCAGGCGGCTTTCACTGGCTTTTGCCCCGCCGCGATGATCTTCAAAGCCTTCGGCGTGAAAGCGGGATGCGCATTCAAATGAAGCGTTCGCACCTCGCGGCGATAGGTGCGGCTGCCTTGGCGCTGGCGCCGCTATCTGCACACGCGCAGAGCCTCGATGATGCAATCGCCGCCGCTATCGAAACAAGCCCCGTGCTGGACGCAGCCGATGCTCGCGTCGATGGCGCGCGTGCGCGTCTCACGCAAGCACGCTCAGCCTTGCTCCCTCAGGTGACGGCGCGTGGCCAATACGCGCAGGCGGAGACTGATTATGGCGCCGGCACGATTGATATCGAGCCGCGTTCCGGCGTGATCGCCGCCGAGCAGCTCATCTTTTCGGGTGGTCGCGCCATTGCCGGCGCACGCCAAGCACGCGCCGGCCGGGACGCAACAATCGCCGAACGCAACGGCGTGCGGGGCGCACTCATTGCCGACGCCGCGGAAGCTTATCTCGGCGTCCTCTCCAGCCGCCGCGCGGTACAATTGCGCAGCGCCAACCTCGCGGCTCTCACACGTTTAGCTGATCAGGCTCAGCTTCGTTTTGACGCTGGCGACATTCCGCGGAGCGAGCTTGCCCAAGCCCAGGCGCGCCGCGCTGCCGCACTGGCGGCGATGGCGCAGGCGCGCGCTGATGACGCCGCCGCAGTTTCACGTTTCCGCCGGATCATTGGCATTGAACCAGGCGACCTCCACGCAGTCACGACACCGCCTGAGACGCCGCTCGCGCTGGAGGAGGCAATCCGCGCCGCGCAAGACGCGAACCCTCAACTCATCGCGCTCCGCGAAGCTGAAGACGCAGCCTCAGCCGGCGTTTGGCGCGCCGCGGCACAGCATGCGCCGACGGTGGCTGTGAGCCTGGAATCGAGCACAATCCGCGATGAATTTTTGCCTGGATACCGCGCCGAGGGAACGGCCGTGGTGGCGCGTGCATCGATCCCCCTCTTCACCGGCGGACGGATCAGCGGCGAGGTGCGCGAAGCGCGCGCCGGCCTTGCTGAGGCGCGCGCGCTGCGACACGCGGCCGAACGCGGGGTCGTCGATGATGTAACAACGGCGTTCGAGGGTCACCAGGCGGTCAGAGAAGCTGAACTCGCCGCCCGCCTTCAGGTCGATGCGTCACGCACGGCGCTGCAGAGCATCCGCGACGAAGCAGAAGTTGGTCAAAGGCCAACGCTCGACGTCCTCGACGCAGAACGCGATCTTCTACAGGCCGAACTCGATCTCGACCGCGCCCATGCAGCAGTGATCGTTTCTGCGTACAGATTGCGCGCCCTCACCGGCATGCAATGATCGAGCACCCGCTCCGGCGTGCGCTCGACGCAGAAACCCACGCGCGCCCGAGTGTTGCGGTCAGCGCGCCATCCACCATCTTCCACTTGGCTCTCACTGGAGTTTCATCACTCGAGACAGAGCTCGACGCGCGGCTCACGGCAATAGGCGGAAAGCTCCTACACCGCACCGACCGACAAGCTGTGTGTGAGACCCCATCGGGTCGCTTGAAGTGGGAGCGTCACAGCGAGTTCGTGACGTGGACATTGTTCATTGAAGACAATCCCGGCGGCGCCTCGCCGCCTCTATGGTGGTCGGATTTTGACGGCGAATGTGTAACATCCTTGGAAGTGGCGATCGTGCCAAGGGCCGAAGCAGAGGTCGCGATCACCGAGCGCTCGAAGGAGCTCGCTCGGTCAAGCGTCAGTGGCGGCTTTGCTACGGTCCAATCTGACTTCCGCATGGGTCAAAGCGGCAGGACACTGATCGAGATTGAACTCAACGGTGATGATCCACCCAGATTCGGACGCTTAATCCGCCGCCTCATCGAATTGGAGACCTACCGCAACATGGCGCTGTTGGGTTTGCCGGTTGCACAAGAGGCCTTGCGCGCGCTGGATCAACTCGAAGCGGATTTGCGGCGCATGTCCGGCAGCATGCCCGCTGCGAGCGACAACGCGGCGGACGCCCAGCTTCTCACCGACCTGACTGCCCTCGCTGCGCGACTTGAACGCGTTCGGTGCGATGTCAGCTTTCGCCTGGGCGCCTCGGACGCGTATGCGGCGCTGTTCGCGCAACGCGTTGTGGAATTGCGCGAAGAAAGGATCGAAGGATCCGAGCGCGTATCGGTGTTCCTCAACCGCCGCTTCGCGCCGGCAATGGCCACATGCGCGTCCCTCACGAGACGGCTTGACGCTGCCGGTTTACGTATTGACCGCGTTTCGGCGCTGCTGCGCACACGCGTGGACGTCGCCGTCGAACGGCAGAACAGCGCATTGCTGACGTCAATGAATGAGCGTGCGGCCGCTCAACTTCGTTTGCAGCAAGCGGTAGAGGGATTGTCAGTGTTCGCGATCGCCTATTACTTGACCGGTTTGCTTGAGCGCCCTCTCGCAGCGCTTGGCGCGTACTGGCCTTGGCTCGACGCGCCGCTTATCCCTGCACTCATTGCCGTTGTCGCTGTGGCCGCACTATGGTTCGGGATGCGGCGGCTCAAGAAAGATGTACCCGCGCCTCAGCCGTGACTTGGCCCGCCATAAACTTCACATAGGACGCCAATCAGCCGCTCGGCGATCGGATCCGCCAGCCGATAATAGATCGTCTGCGCATCACGGCGGGTCGCCACCAACCCATCTGCTCTGAGCTTGGCCAAGTGTTGGGACAGCGCCGACTGACTGAGATTCACGTATTCACCGAGTTCGGTCACTGAGAGTTCGGAGCCGCTGAGACGGCACAGCACCGTCAGACGTTGCTCGTTCGCCAAGAGCTTCAACAAGCGCGCCGCTTCCACAGCGCGCGGTTCCAGATGCTCCACGGGACGAACACTTGCCGACACGGGCTTGCGGCGCGCGCTCGCAACCTTACGCACCGGCCCGCGCGCACTCACTCGTTTTGCAGCCGATCCCATGCAACTCCTCGTTTCCGCTGCTAATTTAGCAAATCCGAATAGATCTTCAAGCGGTGGCCGCAGCGCCGTCGTCCAAATCGACCCAGACATTGGAGATGGTTTTGAACGCTGGCCTATGGGTAACCACAATAGCCAATCGCCCCGGCGCTTCATCGATGTAAGCGCGAATGGATCGCATCACATCCGCCTCAGTCGCGGCATCGAGACCTTCGCTTGGCTCGTCGAGCAGTAGGAGAGGACGACCGGAGATGAAGGCGCGCGCGAGCCCAATGCGCCGCGCCTCCCCGCCCGAGAACCCCTCACCGAGCGCACTGACCACAGCGTCAAGCCCGCCCGCATGCGCAACAACTGTGTCGACATAAGCGCGGCGCAGCGCCTCCCACATTCGCGCATCGTCCGCGTCCGGCGCGCTGAGTTCGAGATTTTCCCGAACTGTCCCTGGCAATAGAGCGACGTTCTGCGGTGCGTACGCGATCAATTGCGCCAAGTCCGCTCGATGATCAGCTTCCGCACCGCCGATCCGCACCACGCCCGCGTGCAGCGTGCGCTGCCCGAGTAAAGTGCGCAACAAAGTCGATTTTCCCGCACCGCTTCGTCCAGCTAAAACTGCAATCTCTCCAGCATTCGCCGCAAACGACACGCCCGCGCGCAATGGGCGACCGCAGTCGCCTATAACGGCAAACTCCCTAACTTCGACTACCGGTGGCCGGGGTGGGGCGGCGGAGGCCACGCGGCGCGGGATTTCGGAGAGGATCGACGCCACGCGTGCACCCGCATGTGATCGTTCTTGCAGACGTGCGCCGACTTCCGAGCGAGCTTGCACTTGCTCGCCGAGGGCAAGGCTCGCCAACACTGAGGCGACGAGCGCGGCGGGATCGGCGCCTTGTAGGTGCGCACTCAAAATCACCATCATGATGACGGCGATCCATACGGCGCCAATCAATGCAGCGAAGAGCGCTCCCGAACGGGCAATCACTATTTCGCTCTCTTCAATCTCTGCCGCGACAGAGTCGAGCATCGCAAGCACCGTCGGCGCCGCGACCAGAGTTCGCACCTCATCACGTCCTCTTTCAAGCGACACCGATAATTCTCTGAGGCGCGCCCTTTGTTGGACGACGCGCAAGCTGCTCGCAGCGCCCGCAGCGTTTGCCAAATAAGGCGCCCCCCAGAAAACGAAGGCGAACGCTAGCGCGACAATGATTGCTTGGTATGGACCGACAAACACCAGCGCGATCAACGCCGCCAGAAGGCCGCCCCATGCCGCCGCAGCAGGCGCTTTGACCTGGACCAAGTCCGCTTCAATCGCCTCCACATCACGCATCACACGCGCATCGACATCTCCGAGCGCCGATAGCGACGGTTCGTGTGCTTGCCTTCGCGCGAAAGCCAAGAAGAGCTGCGGCCGCAAGATCGCGCTTTCCGCCAGGACGGCGTCATGTCCAATCACGCGCTCCGCGTAACGGCTCAGCGTGCGTGTCAGCGCGAAGAAGCGCACCGCAGCACTCGGCGCCAGGAAGTTGAAAGCATGAGCAATGGCTGGCCCGGCTGCGCCAACGATTGCGGCTGAGGCCAAGAACCACCCCGCCGATCCAACCAGCGCAACCGAAGCTGCCCCAGCTAGCGCAGCAAGCGCCAGCGTCAGGCGCCTGTAGGATTTCACATCGGCGCTCATCCCGGCGCCACTTCGATGTTTTGATCGGCTGCGGCGCATAGTATGGGCGAATGTGTCGCCGCAATAATGATGCGGCCGCGCGAAACGCGCTTCAGCGCCTCGATAAGCGTTCGCTCAGACTCCATGTCGAGATGGGCCGTCGGCTCATCCAGCAACAGCACCGGCGTCTCGCGAAGCAGCGCGCGT
Source organism: Hyphomonadaceae bacterium (assembly GCA_020848895.1). Lineage (GTDB taxonomy): Bacteria > Pseudomonadota > Alphaproteobacteria > Caulobacterales > Aquidulcibacteraceae > Vitreimonas. Next base: position 22,574 of record JADLHI010000487.1, on the reverse strand, counting down.
GCAATAGCAAGACGCCGCCCTTCTCCGCCGGATACACCAAGTGCGATTTCTCCGAGCGGACGATCAAGCAGACTGAATGCTGTTGGACCTTCATCCGCGAGTCCCACCTGCTGGAGCGCGCTTATCATTTGCTCGTCGCTGTAGGCCACTCCGAGCGCCAAGTTCTCGCGAACCGTGCCTGCAAACAAGAAAGGCGATTGTACGACGAGAACTGGAGCCGCGCCGTGCGCGCGTTGCAACGAGCCTGCCGCCGGCGCGAGCAATCCGGCGATCGTGTGCAGCAACGCCGACTTCCCGGCGCCAGAGTCGCCGGTGAGCACACTGATCTGATCTTGAAGAAAGACCGCATCTATCGGCCTTGTGACTGCGCCGCCAGCGAAGCCGACTTGGAGTCTTATCGCCTCAACGCGACCGGCTGCTCCGGCGCACTCCTGCCCCACCATCTCGGTCGTGGTATCCGCCCAGAACGGCGCCAACCGCTCCGCCGCTGCCGCCGCATCGGCGCGGTCGTGATAGGCCTGGGCAAAGCGACGAAGAGGCGCGAAAAATTCTGGCGCAATCATCAGCGCCGCGAACCCTTCAGCCGGCGTGACGGTCTCACCCGTGGAAAATGGCATGATCCCCAAGAGCGAGAGCCCCACATAGGTGGCGACCAAGGCGATAGAGAGCGTGGCGAAGAAGTCGATCGTAGCGGAGGAGAGAAACGCCACGCGCAAAACGCCGACACTCGCGCTGCGATGCGTCTCGGCGTGGCGGCGCAAACGCTGCGCCTCCCTCGCCTCGGCGCCATATGCCGAAATAATATCCAACGCGCGTAGGCGGCCGACAAAGTAGCGTGACATATCCTGAAGCGCGTCGAGCTTTCGGCGCGACTCTTCCTGTGCCCGATAGCCGACCAAAGCCATGAAGAGCGGCGTCAGCGGCCCCGTGAGGATAAGTATGACCCCAGCGACCCATGATTGCGTGAATACAAAGGCGAGCGTCGCGACCATGCCCGCCGCTAGAGCGATGCGAACCGGCTCATAGCGAGAAACGTATGGCCCGATCGCATCGATGTCATCGTTGATGGCGGCGACAACCGATCCGTCCGGCCCCTCGCCTTCGCGTAGAAACGACCGCGAGATACCTCCCCGAAGCAGGCGCTTCAGCTTCGCTGCCGCTCTCGCGCCCGTCGCCTCGGCCGCATAGCCGGCGACAAGACGAAGGAGGGAAAGCCCAACCCAAACCGAAAACAGCAAAGGCGCGAAACGCCCTTCGCTCACCAGCGCCGCGAGGGCAAAACCCAAGACCCCAGCTTGAACGACCGCAACGACGAACGCGAGCGACTGCGCGACCGCAGCCGCGTTTATCTCGCGACGAACCGGGTCTTTGATCTCGATCAAACTGGATTGCACGTTCACATGCGGCCCCAAGACGCAACAATTGGCCGTTGCCTCTATATTCGCTTTCTCTTATATACCGTCAGAGCCTTGCGCGCTAGTGCTGCAGCCAGCGCGATTTGGGGGACGCTTATGATCGACATGTCTGTGGTTGACCTCTCGCGGTGGCAGTTCGCGCTCACCGCGATGTACCACTTCCTCTTCGTCCCGCTAACGCTGGGTCTCTCGTTCATGCTCGCCGTGATGGAGAGCGTCTATGTCATGACCGGGCGCCAAATTTGGCGAGACATGACCAAGTTCTGGGGCACGCTCTTTGGCGTCAACTTTGCCATGGGCGTGGCCACCGGCATCGTCATGGAATTCCAGTTCGGGATGAACTGGGCCTATTACAGTCACTATGTCGGCGACATCTTTGGCGCACCGCTCGCCATCGAAGGCCTTATGGCCTTCTTCCTGGAAGCGACGCTGGTTGGACTCTTCTTCTTCGGTTGGGATCGGATGTCGAAGCTCGGCCACTTGGCCGTGACTTGGCTTGTTGCGCTCGGCTCGAACCTCTCAGCGCTCTGGATTCTGATCGCCAATGGCTGGATGCAAAATCCTGTCGGCGCCGAATTCAATCCGGCCACGCAACGCATGGAAGTGGTCGACTTCGCCGCCGTGCTCTTCAACCCCGTCGCGCAAGCAAAGTTTGTCCATACAGTAAGCGCTGGCTATGTGACGGCCGCTGTCTTTGTGCTCGGCGTTTCCGCCTACTATTTGCTGCGAAAGAAAAACGTGGGCTTTGCCCGCCGATCATTCGCGGTTGCCGCCGCCTTCGGCCTCGCCTCCTCACTCTCCGTTGTCGTGCTGGGTGACGAGAGCGGATACACGCTCACCGACAACCAACGGATGAAACTCGCGGCGTTGGAGGCGATGTGGGAGACTGAGCCTGCACCCGCAGGACTTGCGCTATTTGCAATCCCGGACGTCGAAAACCGCGTCAATCGCTACGAGATCAAGATCCCTTGGGTGTTGGGTCTTATCGCGACGCGCAGCGTCGATCAGCCAGTCACAGGGATTCTGGAACTCGTGGCGATCGCGGAGAGCCGCATTGAGAATGGCATCGCTGCGGATACCGCACTCCAGGTCCTTCGCACCGACCCGAACAATGCCGAAGCGCGCGAAGCCTTCGAGCTTCACAAGCGTGACCTTGGCTACGCGCACTTGCTTCGCCGATATGTCGACGATCCCGCCGACGCTACGCCTCAACAGATTCAGCAAGCCGCCTGGGACACCGTCCCCAACGTCACGCTTCTCTTTTGGGCCTTCCGCTTCATGGCGGGCCTGGGCTTCTTCTTCGTCGGACTCTTTGCTGTCGCGTTCTTCATGGCGTCCATAAGGAGCTGCAGCTTCAAACCTCTGCTTTGGGCCGCGGTGCTCGCCATTCCGTTGCCGTGGATCGCTGCCGAATTCGGTTGGGTGCTGGCCGAGATGGGCCGTCAGCCTTGGATCATCGATGGGGTGCTGCCAACCTTCCTTGGCGTTTCGAGCCTCGATCGAAACACCGTTCTGGTCAGTCTCGTCGGATTCGTCCTGATCTATTCGACGCTCTTCATCATCGAGATGGGGCTGATGCTGAGGCTCATCAAAGCTGGGCCGTACGCGCATGATGGTCACGGCGCGGGCGCAGCGCCCCTGGCGCCAGGCGCCGCAGTCCCCGCAGAATAGGAGCGACGATCATGGACCTTCCGCTCGACTATGAAACGCTCCGCATCATCTGGTGGGGCCTGCTCGGCATCATATTGATCGGCTTTGCTGTCACCGACGGCTTCGACATGGGTGTAGGCGCGCTGCTTCCGTTCGTCGCCCGCACCGATGCAGAAAAACGCGTCACCATCACCACGATCGGCCCTGTTTGGGAGGGCAACCAAGTTTGGCTGGTGTTAGGCGGCGGCGCCATCTTCGCGGCCTTCCCACTCGTTTACGCAGTCAGCTTTTCAGGCTTCTACCTTGCGATGTTCGCTACGTTGTTTGCGCTCATCTTGCGTCCAGTCGCGTTCAAGTACCGCTCAAAGCGTAATGATCCACGCTGGCGCGCGATGTGGGATTGGGCTCTGTTTATCGGCGGGTTTGTGCCGGCTCTGATTTTCGGCGTGGCCGTCGGCAACGCGCTGCAGGGCGTGCCGTTCCGCTTCGATGACACGCTGCGCATGACCTACGAGGGCAATTTTTGGGGCTTGCTCAATCCCTTCGCCCTGCTTTGCGGACTGACGTCTGTGGCGATGCTCGTGATGCATGGGGCCGCTTGGCTTGGCCTGAAGGCCGACGATCCGGTGCGTTCGCGTGCGCGCGGCATTGGCATGATTGCAGCTTTGCTCTCGCTCGTGCTGTTTGCGTTAGGCGGCATCTGGATCATGCAAAGTGGCATGGGTTACGTGATCAATGGCGCGATCGCGCCGAACACACCCGCCAATCCGCATCTCTATGATGTCTCACTTCAGGCAGGCGGCTGGCTCGCCAATTACAGCGTCTATCCTTGGATGATCGCCGCGCCGGCGATCGGCTTGCTCGGCGCAGCACTTGCCTTCGTCGGACTTTGGCTGCGCAGCGAACCGGTTGCCTTTACAGGTTCATCGCTCAGCGCTGCTGGCATTATCGCCTCCGTTGGCGCCTCGATGTATCCGTTCATCCTGCCGAGTTCGCTCGACCCCGGCTCAAGCCTGACGGCTTGGAGCGCATCATCGAGCCATCTCACACTCTTCATCATGCTGATCGTGACGGTGGTCTTCCTGCCGATCGTGCTCGCTTACACGGCTTGGGCGTTCAAGGTCATGTGGGGCCGCGTCACTGCCGAAGACATCAACCGCGACCCGCACGCAGTCTACTGAGGAGAAGCGACAATGTGGTACTTCACCTGGATCCTCGGCGTTCTTCTGGTGTGTCTCTTCGCCATCCTCAACGGCATGTGGCACGAGCTTCGTTACACTGACGAAGGCGACCGCGGCGACTCTGCATCTGGGCGGTGATTTCGGGGGCGGCTTCGGCCGCCCTCTTCGTTCGCCATAGAGCCTCCCAATACACTTCACTGCGACAATCTATTGGCTTTATATCTCTATTTCCGCATATACTAATATTCATGGAAATGGAGTTCCTCACATGACTGACCAAGCCTCACTACCGCGCATCAACGAAGTCGCGCCCGACTTCAACGTCGTCACCACCCACGGCCCGCGCAAATTGGCCGATTACAAGGGCAAGTGGCTCATCCTGTTTTCGCACCCGGCGGACTTTACCCCGGTCTGCACCACCGAATTCATCGGCTTCGCTAACGCTGCTGAGCGCTTTAAGGCCCTCAATTGCGAATTGCTCGGGCTCTCAATCGACTCGGTGTTCGCTCACCTGGCTTGGACCCGCAACATCAAGGAAAAATTCGGCGTCGAAATCCCCTTCCCGATCATTGAAGACCTGAAAATGGATGTCGCGCGCGCCTATGGCATGATCCATCCGGGCGCTGGCGACACCTCGGCGGTTCGCGCAACCTTCCTCATCGACCCCGACAGCAAGATCCGGGCGATGGTCTACTACCCGATGAGCAACGGCCGCAGCGTCGACGAAATCTTCCGTCTCCTGCAAGGCCTGCAGACCTCCGACAAGAATGGTGTCGCTACACCCGAAAACTGGAAGCCGGGCGAACCCGTCATCGTGCCGCCGCCGAAGACTGCCGCCGACGCCGAAGCACGCGCCGGCCAGGGCTATGACTACACCGATTGGTACTTCTCCAAGAAGCGCCTTTCAGCCTGACGACAATCGAACTCTCCGCCTCGGCGCATGCACCGAGGCGGGAGCGCTTTGGGAATCCCATCATGAACGACTCACCACCACCGACACGGCCGATCTTTCCAGCAATGGGTCGCGGCGCGATCGGCCGCTGTCCCGCCTGCGGCAAGGGTGCGTTGCTGAGGGGATTCATCAATCCGGCGGCGCAATGCGACGCCTGCGGCGAGCAGCTGGGCCAGTATCAGTCAGCGGACTTCGCCGCCTACTTCGTGATGTTCTTGGTCGGGGCGATATTCACGCCGATGACGCTCATCCTCGCGTTCAAGTCGGAGGAATCGCCATACGCGATCTGGTTCATACTCGGCGGCGCTGTGGCGACCGCGCTTTTGCTTTTGCCGCGTGCTAAAGGCGCGGTGATTGGTCTGTTGTGGGCGCTGCGGATCCACAATGTGTGAGACGCGCTTTGCGAGCGATCAACGACGCCGTTCGGCGCCATTCTAAAACATTGAGCATGACTTCTCACAAAGACTGGCCAGCCATGGCCGACGAACTGAACCCGCTGGTTGCTCAACTCCGTCAAGCGCAACCGGACATCATGAAGGGCTTTGGCCTCATGGCGCAGGGAGCGCTGAAGACTGCCGCGCTCGACACCAAAACTAAAGAACTGATCGCGCTTGCGATCTCGGTCGCGATCCGTTGCGACGCCTGCATCACCTTTCATGCCAAAGCCGCTGTCAAAGCGGGCGCCAGTGACGGCGAAATTGCTGAGTGCATGGGCTTGGCCATCTATATGGGCGCCGGACCCAGCGTGATGTACGCCGCGCAGGCGATGGAAGCCGTGCAGCAATGGCGAGACGTCCAACCAGAGATTTGATCGACACGCGCCCCAGCTGGGATCAGCTTACACTAACTCCCCTTTATGCGCGGAACGGTTCGACTCCTCGGGCTATGCAACGACCGCCCAATAGCGGTCCTTCACGCTTCTGCGCCGCAAAGCGGACCTAGCCTGTCAGAAAGCGCCGAGAGCCGTGATTCACGGCGCTTGCGATAGGAGGACTACGAGCAGTCTTATTGAAATGGTGAAGGCGCTTGACGTGAGCTTCACCTACTCCTCGGACGGCATCGATCATGCCTGCGCCGCTACGCGCGCGGCGACGAAGATTGTAAAGTCAAACGTCAGACCTCGCGCAACCGCCTGCGATGGTCGATACGCTGGTCGACAGGTACATCCTTTAACGCCGCTTCGAGCTCGTCTTCTGTGGCCATGACCGAGCTCAGGAAATATGTGGAGCCGACTATGACCCCGGCGGTATGCTCAAGCTCACGATAGCTGGCGAGATATGCCTCGATAAAAATGTCCGAGTTCGGCGTTGGCATCCAGAACATGGGCGCGAACGCAAACCAAAACCGATTGATCACCCACAACGGCACAAGCCGCAACACCTCTTCAATCGCTGCAGCACGCACGCCGCACGTGGCGCGCAGTCTCCAATCCGCGTAGACTTCGATCATTCTACGCGCGCTGTCGTCGAGGTCGGGCCGCCGAAGGTCCCTCAACATTCCGAACGCGGCCTCCACGCCGACGACTGCGCCCACGAGATGACCGCGCGTGGTCTCATCCAGCCCATAACGTCCGAGCGAACAGGTGCACCAATGCGCCATGTTGTCGGCCATCAGCTCTTCGGCCAAGTCGGGCCGATGCTCCACCAAGTCCTTTACGCCAAGACGCCGTCCGGATTCGGGCTGACCGCGAGCGCCGAAGCAGACTTGCTGCATAATTTCCTGGGCGTCTGCGCCCGCGTGCATAATCTTATCAAGATGTGACAGCGCACGTCCCATCCGCGTCCCGGCGTCATCACTCTCATGCAGCCAAATGTGCGCCATTTCGTGTGCAATGAGAAAATGACAAATGAACTTTACCAGCGCCTTATCGTCTTCGCTGCACCCCGGCTCGACAGGAAAAGTTTGGTCACCGCCAATTTTCTCGCGGCTTAAGTCATAGCGCTTGAAGAAGAACTCCGAGAGGATCCAATCGCCGTTTGCGGCGTGCTGCCATGAAAGTATCTTCCACAGCTGCACTGCTATGCGATCAACGTTTGTGTACTCTCTATCGAATCCGTAGTGGCGTTTAATCTTGAAGACGCGGAGGATGGTTTCGACCTGAGACCAGTCCAGTACGATCTGGCGGCGCTGCCCCGAGAATTCGCATTGCGTCGAAAACCGCAGCGAGTTGACCCATTCAACCTCGCAACCGCGTACCAGGTGAAAGGGTGAAGTCATGATTTCTTGCGGGATGGATTTGGCCCAGTCAGGGATGGGCCGAATGCGCTGGAGATTATTGGGGACCGGCGGCATCTTCAGCGTCGTCGGTCTTCTGGGATTCTAGAATAGCCACGACCTCTTTCGCGGACATGCCCCGAATCTCCATCCCGTTTACACGCACCGTCCGGTTGCTTTTGCAAAACGTGTAGGCGGCGATCGCGCCGGCAAAGACTGAAAATCCATCACCCGCCAGATCGACAATGAGCTCAATCACCTCTGGACCGCCGCCGAAGCGGCGCGTAGCTCCGCCCTGCGCGCTCTTGAACCCGAGTTCCGTCAAAAACTCCACGGCGCTCGCCACATCGTCCGGCTTCAACGACAGCACCGCGAAATTGTTCTCTGCCATTATCGGTCCTCACGCACGCCAGCGTTCGAAACTACAATCGCCCGCCCAAGTTGGCCAGCGCTCTCCCATCGTTCAGGCGAGGTGCACCCGAAAACCCTTGAGCCGAAGCGCGAATTCGGACCCTGGCCAACTTGGTGACGAAGCCGAGGTTCGGAGCGCGTCACGCCGGAGCCCCGGTCCGATGCATTCTCTAAGGCCGCGCTCAACACTGTGCGCGAGTTTCGAATGCGCGCAAGCGTCCGTCCTCTGTCCAGACTGAAACGCTAGATCCCGGCACGCATCAGGTTGCTCAATCCCAGAAGCAGTCATTGGCGTTTATGCGCCGCATAACAGACATTCGCGCCGTTAACCGGCACCGGTACGAAATCGCCGAAGGATGACGTTGAACGCTGCATGGCGGGTGTCTTCTTTAGGGCGCACTCCAGACAGCGTGTCAGCGGGGCGCTCAGAAAGAAATCCGGCGTCGGGCCGCGGGTCGCCTTCAAACTCGGACGTTCGGTGCGTTCACCTACGACCGCTCGGCCCCCTGTCGGTATGTACTGCAGGCTTCAAGGCCGCGATTCGGCGATGTTCAATTCGTCTCGTTCACAGCCCAGAGCAGTGCGAGTGCGGCGCCCTTGATCGGCGGCAAAAGCAACACGGCGGAGACCACTGCCGCGAGCAGAACAATCGGAAGAGTGAAGTCGCTTGCGCCGTTCGCGGTCAGCACGAGCGCCAGCGGGGTAAAAACCAACCCGACAAGAAACGTCACGATGTAGGGCGCAAAATCGGCTGCTTGATACCGTGAGAGATCTTCTCCGCACTCGCTGCACTCCGCATTCGGCGTGAGGTAACTCCTCAGCAGACGCCCTTTTCCGCAAGCGGCGCAGCGGCCTCGCAAACCACGCTGCAGAGCCAGTCCTAGACGACGCTCAGGCTTTCGCATTGCCGTTTCCTTTCGACAGTAAGCGACCGCGACCGGAGACATGAGGACGAAGCGACAAGAGGTAAGTGCGTGCTTCGGGTGGACGCGAACCTATATCGGTGACCGCCAATTGGTCAGTCGGTCCCTCTGCGCGGACGTGAAGGACTTCGTTGCCCTCCCAGCCCTTCTCAGATCGATAGAGGCACACGCTCAAGCCAATGGAGGCCAGTTTCGCCGCCATCCATCCACCCCAAGACGGCGCGCCGTCCTCGCCAACGACATTGACGATCAGAGAGCCGGCCGGACAAGCCTTTCGGAGGATATTGGCGATTACGTTGGGTTTGTTGAACGGGCTCACCAGCCCCTCGGAATCGCACGCATCGATGATGATGGCGTCGAACACGCCGCAATAATTCTCGATGAACGCCATCGGCTCTGTCGTCAGCCAATGCACGCCGTCGGGCAGGCCAAAGTATTCGCGCGCGATCTCTTCGGCGGCCGGCTCGATATCGAGAACGGTGACGCGGGCGCCGCGTCGTGCGAGCATGGTAGCAAGGCTTCCCCCACCTCCGCCGATCATCAGAACATCACGCGCATCGCCCGCGAGGAGTTTGGCCGCGTGCACATAGCCGAAGGCGCTAACGCCCTCCGGAAGCATCAAGGTTTGAACACTACCGTTGATGCAGTAGAGGCGCGCACCATCGCTCTTGCGCTCAAGAACGCGGATCGGCCCGAACAGGCCGTCACGCCGAGCGAGTTCGCGCGTCACCTAGGCTTGCTCCAATAGCGCTTCGGCACGCGCAATCGCATCGGCATATCCCGTCACGGCTTCGACATTGCTCATGGCCAATACGCCCATCCGCTCCAACACGGCGCGCGATGTAGCGTTGAGTTCGCTGATGATAACTTTGGTGTCGTGACCCGCGCAGCGCTTCAGGAAACGGCTGAGCGCGCCAACGCCTGACACATCCACCATTGGCACGGCGTCGAAGCGCAGGATAAAAACCTTTGGCGGCGGAAATGCCGCTTCCAGCGCATCGTTGAGGCGGCTGGCGGCGCCGAAGAATAAGGCCCCGCGCAGCTCGAACATCTCCACACCCTTGGGCAATTCCCGGCGCGCCTGGTAGGAGGTGCGCGCCGGATCGCTGAAATCGTCGCGATCCTTCTCGATGAGCGAAACGCCCTTCTGAATCGCCGTCGCCTCGGCCATCCGGTGCATGAAGATGATGGCCGCAAGCACGATGCCGACTTCGGTCGCGACCGTGAGGTCGACCAGCACCGTCAAGCCGAATGTCGCCAGCAGCACCACACGATCGCCGACGGGGCCGCCCAGCAAGTGACGGAACCGCTCGTGCTCGCTCATGTTCCACGCGACGATGACCAGCACGGCGGCCAAACTGGCGAGCGGCACATAGGCCATGAGCGGACCTAGCGCGAGCATGCTCGCAAGAATGAACAGCGCATGCATCATGCCGGCGATGGGCGTCTTCGCGCCGGCGCGGATGTTTGTGGCGGTGCGTGCGATCGCGCCCGTTGCGGAAATGCCGCCGAAAAGACCGGACGCAATATTGGCGACGCCTTGGGCCACGAGTTCGCAATTCGAGCGGTGACGCCGCCCAGTCATGCCGTCCGCGACCATTGCGGAAAGTAGGCTTTCGACACCCGCCAAGAAAGCGATGGTGAAGGCCGGCTGAAACAGTTCGCGCACGCGCTCCCATGTGACGGTCGGGATGACCGGCGTGGGCAAGGTCGATGGCACGCCGCCGAAGCGCGAGCCAATGGTTTCAACCGGCAAATTGAACAAGGTGACAGCCGCCGCCGCGCCGCCGACAGCGATCAAAAAGCCCGGCAGCTTCGGCGCGTATTTACGTAAGAGCACAATCGTCGCCAACGCCCCAAGCGCGACCGCCAGGGCCGGAAGCGCCAGCGTGTCGCGCGCGACCCAGAAGGCTTCGAGTTTTGCGACAAATTCAGCCGGTACGTTGTCCATGCGCAGACCGAACAGGTCGCGCAGCTGGCTGGTGAAAATGATGACCGCAATGCCGGCGGTAAAGCCCGTCACAACAGGTTCGGGAATATATTTGATCCAATCGCCGAAGCGCAGCAGCCCCGCCAAGAGCAGCAACAGTCCAGCCATGATGGTGGCGAGCACCAGTCCATCGAAGCCGTGCTGCTGGATGACGCCGTACACGACCACGATGAAAGCGCCGGTCGGGCCGCCGATTTGAAAGCGCGAGCCGCCAAGAGCTGAGATCAGGAAACCGGCGATCACCGCCGTGATCAATCCTTTGTCCGGCGTCGTGCCCGAGGCGATAGCGATCGCCATGGCGAGCGGCAAAGCCACGATGGCGACGGTTAGGCCGGCCAGCGCATCGGCGCGGAAGTCAGCAAAGCGGTAGCCCTCTTGCGCGATCACCGTGATCGATTTGGGCACATAGAGGCGCCAGTTGAATGAGGCTGGCTTGGCGGGCGCGGTGGTCTCGATGGTCATGCACGTGATCTTCAGGCAGGAAGTTGCGAACCCTTACGCTTGGCGCCGAGGTCGCTCGCGCGAGTCTTGGGCTCGCGTCCGAGCTGGGTCGCAGGCTCGCGCAAGCGCACGCCGCGTCCGCCGCCAGTGCTGACGTTGTTCTCGCCAATGAGTTCGACGCCAGCCAATTCCAGCGCCGCGACAACCTTTGTCAGCGTATCGACGACGCCCCGCACGAAGCCGTCGCTTGCCTCCATCCTTTGGATCGTCGGCAACGAAACCCCTGACCAGTCCGCCAGAGTGCGTTGATCAATGCCCAGAAGGGCGCGAGCGGCGCGAAGCTGTGCGGACGTGAGCATGTGAATTGATGTTTCACACATCAATATCGATGTCAATAATTGTGTTTCTGGCTCTTCTGATAGTACTATTGATATATAGCCGTTGCAAAACGATGGTTCGACCGCTAATGGCGAGCGCATTCGTTGATCTTTGAACGCCGGATCGGCCCGGGAACGGCGGGTCTGGCGGCGTCATTGGGGATGACTGCCCGTGCCCGACACCCTTGCTTCCGCAACCACTCCGCCGCCCACGCGTCACCAACGCCTGCTCGCCTGGGTCGAGGAGATCGCCGCGCTGACCAAGCCGGACCGGGTCTATTGGTGCGATGGATCTGAAGCGGAATGGGAGGCGCTGACCAAACAACTGGTCGAGGCCGGAACGCTAAAGCAGCTCGACCCCGCCAAGCGCCCCAATTCCTTCTGGGCTGCGTCCGACCCACGCGATGTGGCGCGCGTCGAAAGCCGCACGTTCATCTGTTCGGAAAATGAGATCGACGCCGGCCCCACCAACAATTGGATCGCGCCTGCCGAAATGCGCGCGACGCTGGCGGAGAAATTCCGTGGCGCGATGCGCGGGCGCACAATGTATGTCGTGCCGTTCTCGATGGGGCCGATCGGCTCGCCCATCTCTGCACTCGGCGTCGAAATTACCGACAGTCCCTATGTCGTTCTGTCGATGCGGATCATGACGCGCATGGGCAAGGCCGCGCTCGACTCCCTTGGCAAAGACGGCTTCTTCGTGCCAGCCGTCCACTCCGTCGGCGCGCCGCTCTGGCCGTGGCAGCAAGATGTCGCCTGGCCCTGCAATGACGACAAGTACATCGTCCACTTCCCGGAAACGCGGGAGATCTGGTCATATGGTTCAGGCTATGGCGGCAACGCACTGCTCGGCAAGAAATGCTACGCGCTGCGCATTGCTTCTGTGATGGCGCGCGACGACGGCTGGCTCGCCGAGCACATGCTGATCTTGAAACTCACCTCGCCCCGCAACGAGGTGCACTATGTCGCCGCCGCATTTCCAAGCGCGTGCGGCAAGACCAATCTCGCCATGCTTCAGCCCACGCTGCCGGGCTGGAAAGCGGAGACCATTGGCGACGACATTTGCTGGATGCGCTTCGGCGCCGACGGGCGCCTCTACGCCATCAATCCGGAAGCCGGCTTTTTCGGCGTGGCGCCAGGCACAAGCGTGAAAACCAACGCCAACGCCATGGCCGCCATGCGCGCCAACACCATCTTCACCAACACCGCGCTCACCGAAGATGGCGATGTCTGGTGGGAGGGTTTGACCGACGCGCCGCCGACCAAGCTGACCGACTGGAAGGGACGCGCGTGGTCGCCTGATCTGGGAGAACCAGCCGCCCATCCCAATGCGCGTTTTGCCTGCCCGGCCGCGCAATGCCCCGCCATCGCGCCCGAATGGGAAGACCCAGCCGGCGTGCCGATCTCGGCCATCCTCTTCGGCGGCCGCCGCGCCACGACAGCGCCGCTCGTCACCGAAGCGTTCGATTGGGAGCATGGCGTCTTCCTCGCCTCGAACGTGGCCTCCGAGGGCACGGCCGCTGCCGAGAACAAGGTCGGTGAAGTGCGCCGTGATCCGTTCGCGATGCTGCCGTTCTGCGGATACAATATGGGCGATTATTTCGCGCACTGGCTCAAACTCGGTGCGCGCGCAGCGGACAAATCCAAGCTGCCACAAATCTTCTATGTGAACTGGTTCCGCAAAGGCGCGAACGGCAAATTCCTTTGGCCTGGCTTCGGCGACAACATCCGCGTGCTTGCGTGGATCGTGGATCGCTTGAGGGGGAGCGGGGAAGCGCAGGACACAGCGATCGGCCGTGTCCCCGCTTCCCAAGCGCTCGATCTCTCAGACTTGCCGATCGCCGAGAGCGATCTCAACGCGTTACTCTCGGTGAACGGGGACCAGTGGAAGGACGAATATCCACGCATTGTTGAACACTACGCGCGCTACGGCGACCGGCTTCCATCTCAGCTGCAAGGCCAGCTTCATGCACTGAAGCTGCGGCTGGACGCGCTTTAGCATTGATCGCGCGGCTGCAAACCGGCGACCTCTTAGTAGAGCACGCAGACCAAACCGCGCGCTGGCGTGTCGCCGACTATTGGCGCGATGTCGTTGAACTAGAGAGCCTGGACGGATCACGACGACGGCGATTCCTCTACCAGGACGAATTCGCAAACAGCGCGCACTTTCGTCTGGCGACCCAAGAGGCGAAACCCGCTTAGACCTTTCTCACAAACTCCGACTTCAATTTCATCGCTCCAATGCCGTCGATGCGACAGTCGATATCGTGGTCCCCGCCGACCAACCGAATATTCTTCACTTTCGTGCCCACCTTCACGACTTGCGATGACCCCCTAACCTTCAGGTCCTTAGTCACCGTGACCGTGTCGCCATCCTGCAGAACGTTGCCATTGGCGTCGCGTACACCACCGGACGGCTCTTCGGCAGCCTCGGCCGCAGGCGACCATTCGTGCGCACACTCCGGGCACACAAGGAGTGGCCCGTCTTCATAGGCCAAGGAAGAATGGCATTTGGGACAGAGCGGAAGATTGCTCATTTGATGCGAGAGTACCTCTTCAAGGACACGAAAAACGAAACTGCACGCAACCTGCATCCGCAGGAGAGACGGCCTTTGATTGCAGAGCTAGGCGCCATGCCTCCTCGAAAAGTTCTCGCGTAGTCGCGACTGCGCCCCGGCCGTCGATGCTGACGACGCCATGCCACAGGACGGCGCCATCGTAGAGGACGAAAACTTCGCGGGCCACGCACGCCTTCTAGCAGAACCCAGCGGCCACCCCATCAGACCTTGAGCGCGGCTGATGCTCGCAGCCATCTTCACATTTTGCTGGTGCTCGCAGTGTCATGTTCAAGTGAGAGGCGGACGCTGCGCTGGCGCGACGCGGTGGCGGGAAAGGGCCAGCGTGCGTCGTAGCGCAAAATTCCGCGACCGGCCTACTCGCTCCACTGCGGTCAATCGCTTAGCGCACACGGCAATGGCGTGTTGTCGCCGATAGCTGCCACTTAAGGCGCCTTCTCGCTGGCACGATTGTGGCACGCACTTGGACGGCGCAGCTCACCAGAGCGCCGCGCCTTCGAGGCCGCGTTTGATTAACACCGCTCTGCACAGGCTAATGAAGGCTGGCGCCCTATTGGCCGGCCCCTTTCGCGCGCGAGTTCACTCCAAGCCCATTCGCTCGCTTCTCCTAAAACTCATCGCTTCGGCAACCGTGATAGGTTTAGCTTTCGCCACTGGCGTGAGCGCGGGCGTCACCGCCGAGCGTGATGAGTTACCCGACCGCCTCGCACGTCGGTTTGACATCGAACAACGGCTTACAGCTGGCCTGCATATGCTGGGTTATCGCGCGCCCGACACACAACGCGCAGTTTGGCGTGCTGTTGACCTAAATCAGCACACCATCGAATGGGCCAGCATCCGCGTTCATGAAGCTGGGGCTCGCGGCGGCGCTTTGGCCGTGTTGGGTGACAACCTGGTATTTTCCTCGCCGCTGGGTCGCTTCGGCTATTTGGGGTCTGACAACGTCCTTCGACCGTTGCCGTTGCAGGCGCCAACGAACGTAGCTGCCATTCGCGGCACTTCGTTGGGCCACGACCCACTGTTCATGGCGACGGAGTTTCGAGTCCACGATTTGCTTGCGCGACCGCGGGGTGAGGGAAATTGGGAGCTCTATGTCAGCTTGAGCCGTTTCGAGCGCGAAGGCTGCTACCAGTTCAAGATCGTTCGCACGACGTTGTCGCAAACTTCTGACGGGTTGCATGTGTCGCCGAGCGGTTGGGAAGAAGTTTTCATCGCGCGTCCCGGATGCATTCCGGACAAAGATCACGGCTGGCGTTTTCAGGGCACAGAAGCGGGCGGTCGGATGGTTCTGACCGGCGAGAATACCATGCTCGTCAGCGTCGGAGACCATCAGTTCGACGGCTACAATTCATCGCAACGCGCGGCCATGGATCCCAATTGGGATCTCGGCAAGATCATACAGATCGATTTGCGTTCTCTGGAAACTCGTATCTACGCAATGGGCATGCGCAACCCGCAAGGGCTCGTGGTTATGCGCGATGGCCGAATATTCTCGACCGAGCATGGCCCTCAGGGCGGCGATGAGATCAATTTTGTTAGCCAAGGCGCCAACTACGGATGGCCGCTAGTGAGTTACGGCGTGAACTACGGGTTTCCGAGGAGTCCCTGGCCGACCGATCCTCATCCTGGCGGGCACTCCGGATACACGCGACCCGCATTCGCGTTCGTCCCCGCCATTGGGATCAGCAACTTAGTTCAGCCGGATGCGCGTGAATTTCCGAACTGGAGCGAGAACGATTTGCTCCTGACTTCGCTGCGCGCGGGCACCTTGTTTCACGTCGCGACCTATGAGGACCACGTCGCGTACGTTGAACCCGTAGAGCTGAATCGCCGCCTTCTCGGACGCGAAAGACTGCGTGACATCGTCGGTCTGCCCGACGGGCGCAATGCCATCCTTACCGATTCCGGACGCGTCATCTTTGTGCGCAATGCGGACCTGCACGCCGACGAGCCGCGATCTTTCGTTGTCAGTGGATACTCTAGTCTCACCGCGCCCATGCCGGAGGAGATTGCCACCGACACCAGTTCAAGGATCGAGCAGGGGCGGCAGTACTTCCAAATTTCCTGCGCGTCCTGCCATAGTCTGACCGGAGAAATCGGCGCCGGACCGCCGCTCAATGGAGTGTTTGGTCGCAGCGTCGCGTCAGTTGAAGGTTTCCACTATTCGCCTGCGCTCTCAGACGCTCGCCGCAGCTGGTCCGAAGACAGTCTGCGCGCCTTCATCACTGACCCAAGTCATCAGATGCCCGGCACTACGATGCCATCGCCGGGAATCTCGTGGGCGATGGCGCCCCAGATCGTCGACTATCTGCGCACGACAACATCCGCGGACGCCACCATGCATTCTGACCCTAAGTGAACTGAAACGGCCAGTGCGCGTGAGAACAACAAGTTTTTCGAGCGGCCTACTCTCTCGATTGCGGTCATTGGCTTAGCGCGCGCAGCAACGGCGTGTCGTCGCCGGAACGATCATTCCACGATGATGGTCTTGATCGGGATGCTTGGCAGGAAGTTCGCCGTTTTTGCGCCGCGCTCTAACAGCGACGCCGCTTCGGGCCCACAGTAAAAATCCCATCCATCGGGCTTGCGCCACTGCTGGCGAATCCAGCGCGAAATTTTCCGAAAGTATGGTCTCGTCACAGCCGCCAGCGCGGGCACATCGCTTTTCCAATGGATTTGACCGAGAACCAAGTATGGCTCCCTGTAAAATCCGCGCATGAATAAAAGCAGTGGGTCTTTGACGTCAGCAATCTTTACCGGTGGATCGCCGTATGGACGCAACTCATCCCGACGCACCGTGGAGAGGTAGCAGAACGGACCAGCTACCTCTGGGTCGCCAGCGCTCTCTTGATCAAGTTGAGGCGGCACAAGGTGAAGTCCAATTGACCGGGCGAACGCCGTGAGTTCGGCATTGTCTCGGTTTCCACAAAAGAAGGCTATCGAGCTTCCCATGTCGCGCAGGCTAGTGGCTTGTCGAAACTCAGCCAACGTCTGGAATGGGCCAGCGTACGTCATCGTGGCAAATTCAGCGAGCGGCCTACCCTCTCCAAGCCGGACAGTGATTTAGCGCACACAGCAACGGCGTAGTGTCGCCGAATGCGGTCATTGGCTGGTCTCGCACAAATGTCGGTTCTGCGGCCCAACTCGGACGCAGAGTCCGCGGAAGTCCACCCCTTCACCGGTGGCCAGCTCGCAAGACTGAGCATAATCTGCAGCGGTGGAACTGACCGCAGTTACGGCCACATGGAACGTCGTCCGACGCGGGCAGTGCCAGACTTGTGAAAGGGTGCAAGGAGAAAGAGGACAGGATTTCCACTGCTCCCCCCAGGGCGCCTGGGTGATCCTCAACCGCCGCGCTCTACGTATGAGACGGCATGAGATCGTTTTGGATTGCGCTTTGCCTGATTGGACTGATCATGGCCGCCCCCGCCGCGAACGCCGTTGAGGAACCGCAATGGACCCTCGTCCATGAAGACGGCGCTTTCTCCATTCGCGATTATGCGCCGACCGTAGTGGCGGAGACCCATGTCAGCGGCGAACGGGGTGCGGCCATCAATGCGGGCTTTCGTCGTCTGGCGCGTTTCATCTTCGGCGGCAACGAACCCAATCGCGCAATCGCCATGACCGCGCCTGTCGCGCAAAGGGCCGAAGGCGAGCGCATCGCCATGACGGCCCCGGTCTCCCAGGCCGCTTCCAACGAAGGTTGGGTGGTGACCTTCTACATGCCGCCCGGCTCGCGCCTTGAAGACATGCCCCGCCCGCTAGACGCTAGCGTTGTGCTTCGCGAACAGGCCGGCCGCCGCGTCGCGGTGCTCCGTTTCAGCGGCCTTGCCACGCAAAGCAATTTGGCGGGACACGCTGAGGAATTGCGTCACCGCATCGAAACGCGCGGCGAGGTCGCTGCGGGAGATGTCAGCTACGCTTTCTACAATCCGCCCTGGACCCTGCCCTGGGCGAGGCGCAACGAAGTTATGATCGCGCTTCGGCGCTAACCTGCGGTGAGCGCACGCAATCCCTTCGCCGCCGGATATCGCGCGGCCGTGTTCGGCGCATCGGGCGGCATCGGCGCTGCACTGATCGAAGCGCTCCAGGCTGATGGACAGTGTGGCGCCATCCACGCCGGCGCGCGAAACTTGAGACCTGTGGACGCAAAGGTCCTGCCGTTCGTATTCGATCTTGTAGACGAAGATTCCATCGCGGCCGCAGCGCACGCGATCGCCGCCCGATCGCCAGAACTAGATCTCGTCATTGTCGCCACCGGGATTTTGCACGAGGGAGCGCTTCTGCCAGAAAAGACCGTGCGTGCGCTCAACTCCGCCGCATTGGCGCGCATGTACGCTATCAACGCTATCGGCCCCGCCCTTATCGCGAAATACTTGACCCCGCTCTTGCGGCGCGACCGCAAGTCGGTGTTTGCGGCTCTGTCTGCGCGTGTCGGCTCGATTGAAGACAATCGACTGGGCGGCTGGTACGGCTATCGCGCCTCGAAGGCGGCGCTCAATCAACTCATCCGCACTTGCGCCATCGAAGTGAGGACAAAAAACAAGAACGCCGTGTGCGTGACGCTCCATCCGGGCACCGTCGATACCAGGTTGTCGCGACCGTTTCAGGCCGCGGTTCGCCCTGAGCAATTGTTCAGCGCCGCAACAAGCGCCTCGCATCTGCTTCAGTTAATCGACGAACTGACGCCTGCCCAATCCGGCCAGTTTCTAGCCTGGGACGGCAAGCCCATCCCGTTTTGAGCGAGAAGGGAACGTGCCGCCCTTTCACGCGCTTCGATCGTCATCGCGTCGATTATCGCGACCGGCCTACTCTCTCAATTGCAGTCAGTGGCTTAGCGCCCGCAGCAATCGCGTGATCTCGCCGACAACGGACATTGGACAGTTCTGCAACGTCGCTGCAGATTGCAGCCGAGAGGTGCGCGAATGGGCAAGGCGTTGAAGGCGCTGTTCGTGCTGGGCGCGATTGCCTCCGCGCTGTTCGCCGTCGATCTGTTTCTTCGCCACGACCTTCGCGGGTGGACGCCGGACGGTGACTACAACGATCCATCTACCAGGGTTGAGGCCATCCTCCCTGGCGGTCGAAACTTCAGCATCGCGGACTGCGTTACTGGCTCAGTCGAGCCGTACGGCGGACCGACTCCCGAGGAGTACTCCGGAACCGCGACAGTTGAGGTGCTGAGTTGTCAAAGCAAATCGGGTGCGATGACGCGGTCGCTATCAGCAGCAATTTTCGCCGCGATTTCTGGGTTGCTCATTTGGCTCGGGGTTCGTAGGCGCAGCGCGAAAATCTAGACTACGTCGAACGTCTCAAATGGGCCAACTCCCGTCCCGCGGACACAATGTTACCAACGATCAGTGTGCGGGCCGATCCCAGCCGTTGCCTCCACCCGGGCAGCCGGTGCGATCCCGCCAAGAAACCGCTGGACTTCCACGCGCACCAGAGCGTGCATGGGGCCGCGCCCAAGCTGGCGGCGCGCTTGGAGTTGAATGACACGACAGGTTTTTAGGCTGCTCCTTGACCCTCCTCTCGCCCCGCATTTGTCGGGGCTTCCGGTCCTGCCGGCATCAAGCCGGCAAAGAGGAGAAAACCATGGCCGCCAAACCCAAGCGCAAAGTGGTCAGACCGATCAAGGCGGCGGCCAACCGAAAGGCCGTCACGACCAAGCGTCGTACGCCAACCTCCAACGCTCCCAGACGCGACCCCCACGTTAGCAAGATTGATGCGGTCATCGCCGCGCTACGCACGCCAACCGGCGCCAGCATCAACGATCTCATGGCGCTCACTGGCTGGCAGATGCATTCGGTGCGCGGCGTCATTGCTGGTACGCTCAAGAAGAAACGCGGACTTCGCGTCATCTCAACCAAACGCGACGGCGAGCGCACCTATCGGATCGAGGGCCGCGCATGAATCCGGCGCACATGGCCCGCGAGGCGCTGTGGGCGGCGATGGTGGCGCGTGTTGAGGCCCTGCACGACTCTGTTGTGCTTGGTCAGCGTACGGCGCGCGCCGCCTCCGCCAAACACATTGAAACTGCATCGATCGACTTGGCGGCGTTGGCTCGCGCGGCAGCCCTGCTGCGCAAGTCATGAGCGGCGAGGATATCGAGGCGTTGAAGGGACTTAAACCCAGCGCACTCCGTCAGGCTTGGCGGACGCGGTTGAACCGCGAGCCGCCAGCCTTTCGCTCGCGCGATCTGCTGCTGCGCGCGCTCGTCTATGAGCTTGAGATCGCTGCTCACGGCGATCTCAAATCCACACTGAAACGACGCCTGCGCGATCTGGCCCAGAGCTTTTCCGCCGATGACAGCTACAATCCCGCGCCGCGCACAGCGCTCGTCCTCGGCAGCGCATTGGTGCGCGATTGGAACGGCGCCAGACACATAGTGCTGGTGGTCCCAAATGGCTTTCAGTATGGCGAGACCATCTATGCATCGCTTACCCATGTGGCGAAGGTTATCACCGGTAAGCATCAAAGCGGTCCCCGCTTCTTTGGCCTCATCGGCAAGCGCGAGCGTGGGGATGGCGTATGAAGAAGCTCCGCTGCGCCATCTACACCCGCAAATCCAGCGAAGAGGGTCTCGAACAGACCTTCAACTCGCTCGACGCCCAGCGCGAGGCTTGCGGCGCCTATATCCTGTCCCAAGCCGGCGAGGGCTGGACCGCGCTCAAAGACATCTATGACGATGGCGGCTTTTCCGGCGGCTCAATGGAGCGACCCGCGCTGAAGCGCCTGATGGCTGAGGTCGAAGCCAAACGCATCGATGTGATCGTCGTCTACAAAGTTGATCGCCTGACCCGCTCGCTTGCCGACTTTGCTCGCATCGTCGAGATCCTGGATCGCACGGGCGCATCGTTCGTGTCGGTCACTCAGGCTTTCAACACGACAACGTCGATGGGCCGCCTGACCCTCAACGTGCTCTTATCGTTCGCGCAATTTGAGCGTGAAGTGACCGGAGAGCGCATTCGCGACAAGGTCGCCGCCTCCAAAGCCAAAGGCATGTGGATGGGTGGCTATCCTCCCCTTGGCTATGATGTCCGCGATCGTGCGCTCCACATCAACGATGCCGAAGCCGAAACAGTTCGCACTATCTTCACTCGCTACCTGAGCACCGCGAACGTATTCAAGCTGCGCGATGCGCTCAGCAGTGATGGCGTTCGCTCGAAAAGCTGGACCTCACGCGCCGGTCGCGAGCATGGAGGCCATTGCATGAGTCATGGCGCGCTGCTCTACATTCTGGCCAACCCTCTTTATGTCGGCAACGTGACCCATCGCGGCAAAGCCTATCCAGGCCAGCATCAGGCCATTATCGACAAAGATCTGTTCGACGCCGTGCAACGCAAGCTTGCTGCCGGCGCGCCCGATCTACCTGGCACAACATCAACCGGTCGCGCGGCGCCGCTGCTCGGAAAGATATTCGATGCGCAGCATCGTCCGATGACCAGCGCACATGCGAGCAAGAACGGACGACGGTATTTCTACTACGTCTCAACGCCCAAAACCGTGATCGACTCTGGATTCAGGACACGCGTCTCTGCGCCGAACCTTGAACATCAAATTCAAGAAGCGATCGCACCATTGCTCGCTTCAAGTTGGCGGCCCCGCGATGGAGCAATGCCGCGGATATTCGCTGCGGTAGAAAAAGTTGTGCTTGGATCGAAGTGCATCGCCATCAGCATCGCTGCTGACGCCATCACTTCCGATTCTGCAGACCGTATCGAAGGACTTGCACGAGACGACGACGCGTGGCGCCTCATCATGCCGAACACATTGCATCAGCCAGCGAGTTGGCGCGGTGTGATCAGTTCGGCAACTGCCGCCGCCGCGCCGCCGCGTGTAGATCGCGCGTTGGTGCGCGCGATCGTACAGGCGCGACGTTGGACGCAGATGCTAGCTTCGGGAGAAGCCGCCACGCTTAACGATCTCGCACGCGGCGAAAATCTATGCCCGCACTACACAGGCCAATTGCTACCATTGGCGTTCTTGGCGCCAGATTTGGTCGCGGACATTCTGGACGGACGCCAACCCGCGCGGCTGACGCTAGCGACACTCATCGCGCGTCCATTGCCCCACGCATTCGGCGAACAACGCACGCGGTTTGCGCAGTTCGCTTGATTGCAGCGACCGCCGCGCAGTCACGCAAAACCGTCTCTGGCATTTCTGAAGGTGGTTCAAAATCGAGCCCGAGAGAGAAAGCCGGAAATCGCCCGCAATCGACGTCGAAATCGTCTCTCGATCGCGCTCTTCGACACGCCTTAGAGCCACAAGCCGCGGGAATGTTAGGAGTTTCTGCAGGCAGCGGCGGATGCCACTCGTATCGAGTGACTGGGTGGTGGGCGCGACAGGGATCGAACCTGTGACCCCCACGATGTCAACGTGGTGCTCTCCCGCTGAGCTACGCGCCCTTTGTCCTGCCGAAGCAGGACCCATGCGTTGGGTCCGGC
>JADLHI010000486.1 GCA_020848895.1 Hyphomonadaceae bacterium | reverse complement strand
TTGCCGTGCTGATTGAAGGGCCGGGCGGACGCGAGGCGGTGGCCGCGGCGGCGCGCCGGATCTTGCATGAATTGTCCGCGCCGATCCTGGTCAATGGCCTGAAGCTTACGGTCGGCGCCTCGATCGGTATTTCGCTGTGCCCGGAAGATGGACGCGACGCGGCTGAGTTGCTGCAGCGCGGCGACGCGGCAATGCTGCGCGCGAAGGAAGATCGCGGCGCCTACAAATTCTTCGATTCTTCGATCGACGAGGAACTGAAGTCGAAAGCGGCGCTGGAGACGGAGTTGCGCTCGGCGATTCCGGACGGCGATATCGTGCCGTATTTCCAGCCGGTCGTGCGCGTCGATACTGGCGAGCTTGACGGCTTTGAAGTGCTGGCGCGTTGGCCGCATCGCGAACGCGGCATGATCTCGCCGGTGGACTTTATCCCGGTGGCGGAAGACGCAGGGCTGGTGGACGCGATGTTCTGGGCGCTGCTGGCGCAGGCGTGCCGCAAGGCGCTCAATGCACCGGGCGAATTCACGCTCGCGGTCAACATTTCGCCCAGCCAAGTGCGCGATCAATGGTTCCCGGAGAAGGTGTTGCGGACGCTGCGCGAAACCGGCTTCCCGGCGCAGCGGCTTGAGATCGAAGTCACCGAAAGCGCGATGATCGGCGACGTCGCGCGCGCGAAATCGTCGCTGATGTCGCTGAAGAACCAGGGCGTGCGGATCGCGCTCGATGACTTCGGCACCGGCTATTCGTCGCTATTCCTGCTGCGCGAATTGCCGATCGACAAATTGAAGATCGACCGCTCGTTCGTGGCGCGGATCACCACCGATCGCGAAAACGCGACGATCGTCGGCGCGCTGATCGGGCTTGGCAAGGCGCTGGGCCTCAAGGTCACGGCCGAGGGCGTCGAGGACGAAGCAACCTCGGATGCGCTGCGCGCGATGGGTTGCCAACTCGCGCAAGGCTTTCTCTATGGCGCGGCGCGCGCGCTGCCGGAATACGCGGTGGAAAATCTGCGCGCGGCTGTGTGAGTCAGCTAGTCTTTTAGCCGCTTGCTGAGCGCAGCGTGTACGTCACGACCGCGATAGAGTACCGCCAACACGAACACGTTGCGCAACTCGTCGTTGACCTGAAAAGCGATTGTCACGGTTCGACGCCAACCTACAGTGCGAAGCAATACGCCCTCAACGATCAATTGCGATCCTCGATGCGGAATGGTGCGGAACGACTCGCAATAATTCACAATCTCGCCGACGAAAGCTTCAGCGAACGCGGCGTGTCGCGCTGCTGTGACAAAGGACCGGATGTCGGCGAGATCAGTGTACGCGTCCTCGTCAAAAATGACGCGGTAGCGCCGGGACATTGTTAGAGCTTACCGCGCAATCGCGCACGCACTTCCGCAACCGTCAGGCCTCGAGATGGATCTGCTTCAAGCGCCTTCACGCGGGGCGCTACAACATCGCGTAACCAAGCTTCAATTTCCGGATCATCGTCGATGGGCAGCGCGTCTAACGCGTCCGCGACGGCATCCTCCGGTTGCGCATAGCGGCCGTCGGCCACGAGCTTGCGGAGCTTGTCGGCGGTTTCGCCGCGCAGGATGACTTTCAACTCGGACATAAACGCACTATAGCGTGTTCGGTCCGGAGCGTCATCATGCGGCTTGATAGGCGAACCAGACGTTGGGTTCGACGTAGCGGCCGGTGTCGCGCTCAAGATCAATCGATACAGGGTTGAGCGCGCCGTCGATCTTGTAGTCGCCGGATTCGGGGAAGGGGCTGCCGCGCCACATTTCCCAGAACGCCACCGGTTCATCGACCACCATCGAACGATCAGCCGGCTTGACGATCTTGCCGCCGGCGGCCGAGTGACTGCGCAGCCATGGATCGAAGAGGCGGCCGTTCTCGTCCTTCCAGCCGATGTATTCTTGCATCGGAATGAACGGGTGCAGGTGCTTGGCTGACGGGCGGACCGGCGCGATGACGCCATCGTGGCCATTGCGCGCGGCGAGGTTCGAGAATTCCTGGATCATCACACGCGCCAGGCCCTTGGAGCGGTGAATCTTCGGCACTGAGATGGCCAAGGCGCCGATAGCGTTGCGGCGCACGCCATTATTGTTGGCGGCGGTTTCGACGATCCAATCCCAGCCTTCGGGCGGCAGATCGTTGAAGTCGCAGGCGAGCGGCACGCAATTGCCGACGGCGACAGGATAGCCGGTGGCCTCGTCCACGAGGCACAATTGATACTCAGCGAATTGCTCCAGCAACTCCTGGTAGTGGGCGAAGTGGGCCTTGGTGAAATTCAAAAAGCCGAGCGAGCCCCAGGCGGCTTGCTCGATTGCCATCGCCGCCTTGCGCAGCTGCGGGCTGTCAGCACGCGTCTTCACGACGTACCGCGTCATGGGATCCCCATCTTCCGTTAACTATACTTGCGCCGCCCCGGCGATTACCCGGCTTGTCCCCAGCACTGCTTGGGCGCACGCAATTCCCTAATAAGGGGTAAATTTGAAAATTGCAAGCCTAAATGTGTATTTACCAAGGTTAACAGGGGTATTGGCGGCGAATGACTTAGCAACGACCAAATATAGTTACCAAAGTATTCCGAGGTCGAATTCTAATAAAACCGAGCGCCGCGTAACATTATTTTTGTATTGGATGCGGTATTTTCGGCCTGATAGACCATTCTCCATCCGTTTACTTTGGCTTAGTCATGACGCCGAGCAGCGCGAAAACTGTTCACTACAAGAACGACCTTCGCCGCCTCACGGCGGTGATCGGCGCTGCGCTTGTCCTGTTCGGGGCGGTGCTGGTGGCGATCGTTGCGTATGCCGGATGGTCGGCGAACCGCACGGCGATCGTGCGCGAGCGCCAATTGGTGGAAAACGCGCTCGACCAGAGCGTGAGTTCGGTTCTCGACCAGCAAAAGGCGATCGCCTGGTGGGATGACGCGGTCGCCAATGCGCAGCGCCGTCCGCTCGATCTCGACTGGATCGACACCAACATGGGTCTCTATTTTTTCGAGACCTACGGGCACGACGAAGTCTTCATCATCGATAGCTCGAACCAGCCGATTTACGCGACGGTGAATGGCGAGCGGAGCGACGCTGTCGCGGCTTATAACGCACATAGAGCGATGTTCGATCGCATTGTCGGCGAAGCGCGCAGGGGGGCGGACGCATCGCTGCGTCGGCGCGACCGCGCGTTCAGCGAAAGCCAAGGCAATTATAGCGCTCTGCTGGGCGCGAGCTTCGGGCGTTGGGCGGGACACATTATGAGCGTCGATGGCGAGCCTGCCGTTGTCGCCGCGATCTCGATCGTGCCGAACCTCGACGCGAACCTGTTGCGCGGCGAGCCGCATTTGCTGCTCAGCGTCGTCAAGATCGACGAAGCGTTCATGGCGCAGGTTGGCGGCTCCTTGTTGATCCCTGACTTGGGTCTGTCGACGGACGCGGTGCGCGGCGGCGGCGTGCTGTCGGAAGCCTTCGTGGCCGACGACGGCACCGACATGGGCTTCCTGAATTGGACGCCGCGCCAGCCGGGCCGTTCGCTGCTGCTGTTCATTTTGCCGTTGGTTGTCGCGGGCGTGTTCGGCGCGGGCTGGCTGACTTACCTAATGATCAACCGCTTGAAGCGCGCTTCGGGCGATCTCGCCGACCGCGAAGCGCAATCGCGCCACCAAGCGCTGCATGATGCGCTTTCGGGGCTGCCGAACCGGCATCACTTTGTCGAGCACTTGCAGGAACAGCTCGATAACCTCGTCCAAACCCGCAACAACGGCCGCGTGGTGGTGGCCTATATCGACGTCGACCGGTTCAAGGACGTCAACGACACGATGGGGCACGCCGCCGGCGATACGCTGATCATGGGCGTGGCCAAACGCCTGCAGCAAACGCTCTCGCGCGAGGATTTCTTGTCACGCTTCGGCGGCGACGAGTTCGCGGTGCTGCGCTGCGCCAACAGCCCCGATGCGGCCAACGAACTGGCCGAGCGGCTGCGCAAGGCGTTCGAAGAGAGCTTCGACGTCTACGGTCAGCACATCAAGATGACGGCTTCGATCGGCATCGCCATGAGCCCCGATCACGGCATGAGCCCGCAAGAGCTGATGCGTCACGCCGATATCGCGCTCTATCAGGGCAAGAACCAAGGCCGCGACAAAGCGATGATCTTCTGCGCCGAGATGGCCGCGGAAGTCGAACAAAGGCGCGAGGTCGAGATTGAGTTGCATGCGGCGCTCGAGGCCCGGGAGCTGAAGCTGCACTATCAGCCGCTGGTTTCGTGCGCCGATGGCCGTGTCACGGGCGTGGAAGCGCTGCTGCGCTGGAAGCATCCGACCAAGGGCGATATTTCGCCTGGCGTGTTCGTGCCGATCGCGGAAGAGGCGGGCTTGATGCCGGCGCTCGGCGCGTTCGTGATTGAACGTGCGTTCGACGAGGCCAAGGCCTGGCCCGATCTTGAAGTCTCGATCAACCTGTCGCCGGTTCAGTTCCGCCACGTCGATCTCGTCGATCTGCTCGAAGGCCTGCTGAAGAAATATGACATCGACCCAAGCCGCATCGTGTTCGAAGTGACCGAGGGCGTGCTGATGGAATCGTCAGACCGCAATCGCCAGATCCTCGAGCACGTGCGCTCGATGGGCTTCAAAATCGCGCTGGACGATTTCGGCACCGGCTATTCGTCGCTGCGCTATCTCTGCGATTTCCGCTTCGACAAGATCAAGATCGACCGGGCATTCGTGACCGGCATCCATGAGCGCAAGCGCGCCATGACGATCATCCAGTCGGTGGTGACGCTGGGCCGAGGTCTGGGCATGGAGATTGTCGCCGAAGGTGTGGAAACCGAGGCGGAAGCTTCGGTCATGCGTCTGGTAGGCGTCACCGAGCTGCAGGGCTTCTTCTTCTCGCAGGCGGTTCCGGCCGCGGACGTGGCGCGCCTGCGCGGCGCGTTCGAGCGGCCGAAGGCCGAAACGAAGCCTGCAACGCTTACCGATCTGCGCGCCAAGCGGCTGAGCTGAGCCGTCACAAGTCGCGCCTAGTGCGGTGCAGCATGAGGCGCGTTCTCCACATAGGGGCGCGCGCGCCGTCAGTGACATTTTCGCCCCGTATCCAGAGCTTTCGGCCATGCGCCCGGCTATGGACAAAATTCCGATAAGTCGGCATGCCAACCCCTGTGCGCCGCTCCGCAATGGGCGGCCGCCAGCGGGAGGATTGGGCGGTCCCTGAAGGGCTCGCCCAAGGCGATTGCGACCACGCCGATCCCGTTTGCGCCGACATTAGGGGACGGAGCCGGGATGCGCATCAGACGTAAGATTCAACTCGCTGGCCTTGCGGTGGCTTTGGCTGGCGGCGTTTCCGGCACAGCCGAAGCGGGTGATCGCACGGTGAGCACCGGCATCGACACCCCGCTCACCACCGCGAACCCTGACGGCAGCAGCGTCGCCGGCGATATTACGATCACCTCTTCGGGCTCGATCACGATCGACGCGGGCGAGGTCGGCGTGACGGTGAATAGCAGCAACGATGTCGCGAACGGCGGCAACATTGTCTCAAGCGTCAACTCCAACAACGTCACCGGCATTCTGATCCAAGGCGGCAATAGCGGCGGGATCACCAATACGGGCGGCATTTCGCTGCTCGAAGATTATGTGATCGCGGACTCCGACAGCGACGGCAATCTCGATGGCAACGTCGCGCTGGGCACCAACCGCCATGGCATCTTCCTGCAGGCGGGGCCGACATTCACGGGCGACATCGTCAATTCCGGCCTCATCTCCGTTGAAGGCAACGCGTCTTCGGGCATCACGCTCAACGGCCTGCTGACCGGCAATCTGCGCTCGACCGGCACGGTCAACATGATCGGCGACAATTCGGTCGGCATCGCCGTGAACGGCGGCGTGACCGGCGATGTGATCATCGCCGGCGGCGGCCAGATCCGCGGCGAGAACAGCGTCGGCATCGCGGTGGACAGCAATATCGGCGGCCAGCTTTCAGTGAACGGCACCTGGAACGTGCTGGGCTATCTGTCCACCATCGTGCCGACCAACCAGGCGACGCTCGATCCGGATGACAAAGAGCAGGGCGGGCCGGCGGTGCTGGTCAGCGGCAACGTCGCCGGCGGCATCACCATCGAAGGCGTCGGCGTCGAGAGCGATCCCGACGATGACGGCGATGGCCTCACCGACGATACCGACGACAACAACACGGCTCAGATTTCGGTCTACGGCTCTTCGCCGGCGCTGCTGATCCAGGCCGATGGCGCCAACATCACGATCGGTCCGGGCGCCGAGGGCTACGGCCTGCTCGTGCGCGGCCAACTGATCGCGAGCGGCCTTTACGATGGCATCGAGGCGACCGGTCTTCGCATCGAGGGCGATGGCCTGGGCGCCACGACGACGATCACTGGCGGCGTGTCGATCGATTACGGCGTCTCGACCACGGCCAACGAAGCCAATGCCCAGGGCCTGGTGTTCGGCGTCGACTCGATTTCGAGCCTCTTGCAAGTGCGCGGCGTCATCACGACGAACGTCATCGCCGACACTCTGTTCACTTCGCACGCGATCGTGCTGGAGAGCGGCGCGAACGTTCCGACGTTCAACAATAGCGGCACCGTCCAGGCGTTCTTCTTCGGCGAGAACGGCAACGCCGTCGCTGTTCAGGACGCCTCCGGCACGCTCGTCAACGTGACGAACACGGGACAGGTTCTGGCGCAGCTGGTGGCCACCGACGACGATCTCACCGACGACGTTCTGCCGCCGACGCCGGTTGGCAATACGATCGCGTTCGATCTTTCGAACGCCGTGTCGGGGGTCTTGATCCAGCAATTGGCGCCGGTCGTGTTCACCGACGATGACGCCGTGGATGACGTTGTCGCCACGACGCCGCGCATTGCGGGCGATATCCGGCTCGGCGCCTTTGCCGATACGTTCAACATCCTTGCCGGCACCGTCGCCGGCGATATCGCGTTCGGCAACGGCGCGGATGCGCTCAACATCAATGGCGGCGCTATCTACACCGGCAGCATCACCGACACCGACAACGCGCTTACGGTCAACGTCCAGCAGGGCACGCTCAATTATCTTGGCGGCACGCTGAACATTACGAGCGCGACGTTCGGCGCCAACAGTGTTTTCAACGCATCGCTTTCGAGCGTGCCGGCGGAAACCACCAACATCATCAGCTCGGGTTCGGTGACGTTTGCGTCGGGCGCGCGCGTCAACCCGGTGGTGCCGGCTGGCCTGCCGACGTTCGGCACGCAGACGTTCTTGACGGCCAACGGCGGCATGTTTGGCGCGGCCAACGTTGTCGGCGCGGTCAATCCGGACAATTCGCCATACCTTTATACGGTCAATATCGGCACGACGAACCCGATCGTCGAAGGCGCGGCCAATGCGCTGACGGCGACGTTCGCGCTGCGCACGCCGACGCAGCTCGGCCTCTCGGCCAACCAAGCCACTGCGT
>JADLHI010000485.1 GCA_020848895.1 Hyphomonadaceae bacterium | reverse complement strand
TGCCGCACATGCAGGGGGGGCTCTCGGCCGGGCTCGATCAGATCACGTGGGTGCTGACATCCTTCATCGTGGCGCAAGCGCTGGCGACCCCTCTGGTCGGCTGGGTGGCTATCCGCGTGGGCCGCCGCCGACTCATGCTCGCATCCATCGTGATCTTCACACTTGCCTCGGTTGCTTGTGGTCTGGCTCAAAACCTTGAGCAAATGATCCTGTTTCGGGTGCTGCAAGGCATCGGCGGCGCCGCCTTCATTCCGGTCTCACAGGCGATCTTGTTCGACATCAATCCACGCGAACGCCATGCGCAGGCGATGGCGGTCTTTGGCGCAGGAATCATGCTGGGCCCAATCATCGGCCCCGCGCTCGGCGGGCTGATTACGGAGACCCTGAACTGGCGATGGGTGTTCCTCATCAATCTGCCGGTGGGTGTGCTCGCGTTTCTAGGCGTCTTCGCTTTTCTTCCAAAAGCGCCGCTGTCGAAGCCGCCGCGCTTCGATTTTCTTGGCTTCGCCGCGCTGTCTATATTTATTGCGGCTTTGCAACTCATGCTCGATCGCGGGCCCGGAGAAGACTGGTTTCAATCGTGGGAAATCCGCATTCAAGCTGTGCTCGCGTGCGGCGGTCTCTATGTCTTCGCGCTGCACACCTTGACCGCCAAGCATCCGTTTTTTGATATGCGGCTCCTCACTGACGCCAACTTCGTGATGGGCGCCATGGCGAGTTTCGTCATCGGCATGCTCATGTATGCGTCGTTGGCGCTGCTTCCACCGCTGATGCAGAATCTCATGGGCTATCCGGTGATCGAAGCTGGGCTCATCACCATGCCACGGGGCATTGGCATGTTCGTCAGCATGATTGTCGTCGCCAGGCTCGTATTGGTGAGGGATCCGCGCATCATCATGGCGATGGGTTTTGCGTTGAACGCGCTGGCCGCGTGGCAGATGACCCTGTTCAGCCTGCAGATGGATGAGACCCTCATTGTGGTCTCAAGCGTTATTCAAGGATTCGGACTCGGGCTCGTCTTCATACCTTCCAACACCCTAGCGTTCGCGACTGTACCGGGGGAACTCCGCACCGAGGGCGCATCGCTCACTACGCTCGTCCGCAACATTGGCTCGTCCGTTGGGATTTCGGTGATGCAGGCGCTGTTCTTAATCAACATGCAGGCCTCCTATTCCGAACTCATCCAGAACGTTCGGCCGGACAATCCCGTGTTGAACAGCGTGCAGCCGGCCGGCGGCATGGAAGAGATGATCGCTTGGGTTCCCGAAGTAGCGCGTCAAGCGGCCATGGTATCGTACGTCAGCGATTTTCATCTCATCATGATCTTGACCATCGCGGCCACCCCGCTCGCCTTTCTGATGCGGCCGGTGCGCGGGGTCCCGCAGTCTGGAGGCGTCCATGCGATGGACTAACGCCGCAAGCGCATCGGCGGTGATGCTGGCGGTTTCGCTTGTCGCCTGCATGCTGGGGGCTTTCTACACGCGCCCTGTGCGCAGTGCGCCGCCATCGGGAGCTTCACATGCGTTGGAGTAAGACGGCGTTTTGGCTGCTGCTGGCCACGACGACAGCTCTGTCGGGATGCGCGTCGGTTGGCCCTCAGTTTGCGCCGCCCCGGGTGGGGACGCCTCCACACTTTCCTGAAGCTGGAACAACAGCCGACGAGACGCACGTCAGTGAGCGCTGGTGGAGGGCGTTTGGGGCTTCGCAGCTCGATGCATTGGTGGACGAAGCCTTGCGCAACAGTCCATCGGTCGCTGAGGCCGATGCGGCTCTCGATTCGGCCCATGCCGCGCGGGACGCAGCCTTTGGAAGCGCCTTCCCGAGGACTGATGCTGTGACGGGCGGCGAGCGCGCCCGCGTCAACGCCGCCGCCTTCGGCTTTGACGGGTTTCCGACTGTGGAAGTGTCGCGCTACACGGCCGGCCTCGGCGTGAGTTACGACCTTGATCTCTTCGGCGGGCAGCGCCGCGCGCGCGAATCCGCCGTTGCGCGGCTTGAAGCGGAGTATTTCCGCAATCATGCCGCCCGGCTTACGCTTGCGGCCGATATTGCGGCGACGGCGATCGAAATCGCCGTCGCGCGTGCTGAATTAGAGGCGATCGAGCGCATCGTTGAAGACGATGCGCAGACGCTCGATCTTGTGGAGCGGGCGCTGGCGGCGGGAGCTGTCGCCAACCTCGATCGCATCCGAGCGCAAAGCCAACTCGCGCAGGATGCAGCGGAAATCCCACGGATACGCAGCCGCCTCGCGGGCGCGCAGACACAACTCTCCATCCTCGTTGGACGTACGCCGGGTGTTGGCGCGCCATTTGTGTTCGCTTTGAATGAGTTCGAGGCGCCGCTCCCGCCGCAAAGCGTGCCTTCGGCGCTTCTGCGTGGACGGCCTGACATTCTTGCAGCGGAAGCCGCGCTTCACGCCGCGACCGCCGACATTGGCGTACGCGTGGCGGACCTCTATCCGCAGATACGTCTTTCAGGTGACTACACGCAGACCTCGCTCAGCCCGGAGACGCTGTTTCAATATTCATCTGCGGGCTGGAGTCTGGGTCCAACCATCCGCTTGCCTCTTTTCAACGGCGGCTCACTTCGCGCCGAAGTTAGGCGCGCCGAGGCGGAGGCGCGCCGCGCCGACGCGCGCTACCGCGCGACAGTATTGCGCGCTTTCGGCCAAGTTACGGACGCTTATGTTGAGGTCGCCTTGGCGGAGGAGCAACGCGACCTTCTCAGGCAAAGTCTCGTGCTGGCGGATGAGAATTTGCGGCTGAGCCGGCGGGCCTATGAAACCGGGGCTGGCACGCTATTCGGCGTCATCGACGCCCAGCGGCAGGCCAATCTCGCGCGCCGGGCCTACGTGCGTGCCGTTGGCGCCCATTTGACCGCGATTGCGAAGCTCTACAGCGCCGTGTCGACCGCGCCGCATGGCTGAGGCGACGTCTAACTCGCCGCATAAATGGGCTTGTGGTAGGTTGGCTCCATGAATGGGTGCATACATGCCGACTCAAGCGTCTGCGGCCCCTCGAATTTCCTGCGACCGTGGCATCGCCCGGCGCCGCTCGTTCCTGGAAGCT
>JADLHI010000484.1 GCA_020848895.1 Hyphomonadaceae bacterium | reverse complement strand
TGCCGCACATGCAGGGGGGGCTCTCGGCCGGGCTCGATCAGATCACGTGGGTGCTGACATCCTTCATCGTGGCGCAAGCGCTGGCGACCCCTCTGGTCGGCTGGGTGGCTATCCGCGTGGGCCGCCGGCGACTCATGCTCGCGTCTATTGTGATTTTCACACTTGCTTCGGTTGCTTGTGGTCTAGCTCAAAACCTTGAGCAAATGATCCTGTTTCGGGTGCTGCAAGGCGTCGGCGGCGCCGCCTTCATTCCGGTCTCACAGGCGATCCTGTTCGACATCAATCCGCCGGAACGCCATGCACAGGCGATGGCGGTCTTCGGCGCCGGAATCATGCTGGGCCCAATCATCGGTCCCGCGCTCGGCGGGCTGATTACGGAGACCCTGAATTGGCGATGGGTGTTCCTCATCAATCTGCCGGTGGGTGTGCTCGCGTTTCTTGGCGTCTTCGCTTTTCTTCCAAAAGCGCCGCTGTCGAAACCACCGCGATTCGACTTTCTTGGCTTTGCCGCGCTGTCGATTTTTATTGCGGCCCTGCAACTCATGCTCGATCGCGGCCCCGGAGAAGACTGGTTTCAATCCTGGGAAATCCGCATTCAAGCCGTGCTCGCATGTGGTGGCCTCTATGTCTTCGCGCTGCACACGTTGACTGCCAAACATCCGTTTTTTGATATGCGGCTTCTCACTGACGCCAACTTCGCGATCGGCGCGATGGCGAGTTTCGTCATCGGCATGCTCATGTATGCGTCGTTGGCGCTGCTTCCACCGCTCATGCAGAATCTCATGGGCTATCCGGTGATCGAAGCTGGGCTCATCACCATGCCGCGCGGCATTGGCATGTTCGTCAGCATGATTGTCGTCGCCAGGCTCGTTGTGCTGATGGATCCGCGCATCATTATGGCGATGGGTTTTGCATTGAACGCGCTGGCCGCATGGCAGATGACCCTGTTCAGCCTGCAGATGGATGAGACCCTTATTGTCGTTTCAAGCGTCATTCAAGGATTCGGACTCGGGCTCGTCTTCATACCTTCGAACACCCTGGCGTTCGCCACTGTGCCGGGGGAACTCCGCACCGAGGGCGCATCGCTCACCACGCTCGTCCGCAACATCGGCTCGTCCGTCGGGATTTCCGTGATGCAGGCGCTGTTCTTGATCAACATGCAGGCCTCCTATTCCGAGCTCATCCAGAACGTTCGGCCGGACAATCCGGTGTTGAACAGTGTGCAGCCGGCGGGCGGCATGGAAGAGATGATCGCCTGGGTTCCCGAAGTTGCGCGTCAAGCGGCCATGGTGTCGTACGTCAGCGATTTTCATCTCATCATGATCTTGACCATCGCGGCCACCCCGCTCGCGTTTTTGATGCGGCCGGTGCGTGGCGTCCCTCAGTCTGGAGGCGTCCATGCGATGGACTAACGCCGGAAGCGCATCGGCGGTGATGCTGGCGGTTTCGCTTCGCGCCTGCGTGCCTGGAGCTTTCTATATGCGCCTTGTGCGCAGTGCGCCGCCATCGGGAGCTTCACATGCGTTGGAGTAAGACGGCGTTTTGGCTGCTGCTGGCCACGACGACAGCTCTGTCGGGATGCGCGTCGGTTGGCCCTCAGTTTGCGCCGCCGCAGGTGGAGACGCCTCCACACTTTCCTGAAGCTGGAACAACAGGCGACGAGACGCACTTCAGTGAGCGCTGGTGGAGTGCGTTTGGGGCTTCGCAGCTCGACGCAATGGTGGACGAAGCCTGGCGCAACAGTCCGTCGGTCGCTGAGGCTGATGCGGCTCTCGATTCGGCCCATGCCGCGCGGGACGCGGCTTTTGGAAGTGCGTTCCCACGGATAGATGTTGTGACGGGCGGCGAGCGCGCCCGCGTCAACGCCGCCGCGTTCGGCTTTGATGGGTTCCCGACTGTGGAAGTGTCACGCTACACGGCCGGCCTCGGCGTGAGTTACGACCTCGATCTTTTCGGCGGGCAGCGCCGCGCGCGCGAGTCCGCCGTTGCGCGGCTTGAAGCTGAGTATTTCCGCAATCATGCCGCCCGGCTTACGCTTGCGGCGGATATTGTGGCGACAGCGATCGAAATCGCCGTCGCGCGTGCTGAATTGGAGGCGATCGAGCGCATCGTTGAAGACGATGCGCTGACGCTCGATCTTGTGGAGCGGGCGCTGGCGGCGGGAGCTGTCGCCAACCTCGACCGCATCCGTGCGCAAAGTCAACTTGCCCAGGATGCATCGGAAATTCCACGGATACGGAGCCGCCTTGCGGGCGCGCAGACACAACTCGCCATCCTCGTTGGACGTACGCCGGGTGTTGGCGCGCCATTTGTGTTCGCTTTGGATGAGTTCGAGGCGCCGCTCACGCCGCAGAGCGTGCCTTCGGCGCTTCTGCGTGGGCGGCCTGACATTCGTGCGGCGGAAGCTGCACTTCACGCCGCGACCGCCGACATTGGCGTGCGCGTCGCGGACCTTTATCCGCAGATACGTCTGTCAGGCGATTATACGCAGACCTCGCTTAGCCCGGACACGCTGTTTCAATATTCATCTGCGGGCTGGAGCCTGGGACCAACCATCCGCTTGCCTCTTTTCAACGGCGGCTCACTTCGCGCCGAAGTTCGCCGCGCCGAGGCGGAAGCGCGGCGCGCCGACGCGCGCTATCGCGCGACTGTACTACGCGCTTTCGGCCAGGTTACGGACGCTTATGTTGAGGTCGCCTTGGCAGGGGAGCAACGCGATCTTCTCAGGCAAAGTCTCGTTCTGGCGGAAGAGAATCTGCGTTTGAGCCGGCGAGCCTATGAAACCGGGGCTGGCACGCTGCTGGACGTCATCGACGCCCAGCGACAGGCCAACCTCGCGCGTCGGGCCCACGTGCGCGCCGTCGGCGCGCACTTAACCGCGATTGCAAGGCTCTACAGCGCCGTGTCGACCGTGCCGCATGGCTGAGGAGACGTCCAACTCGCCGCATAAGCCGCATAAATGGGCTTGTGGTAGGTTGGCTCCATGAATGGGTGCATACATGCCGACTCAAGCGTCTGCGGCCCCTCGAATTTCCTGCGACCGTGGCATCGCCCGGCGCCGCTCGTTCCTGGAAGCT
>JADLHI010000483.1 GCA_020848895.1 Hyphomonadaceae bacterium | reverse complement strand
TCCTCTCCGAGAAAGCCGAGTTCGCTGACCGTCTCCAGGCCGAGAAGCTCGTCTTCATCGGCCCCAACGCCCACGCCATCCGCGCCATGGGCGATAAGATCGAATCCAAGAAGAGCGCCGCCGAAGCTGGGGTCTCGTGCGTGCCGGGTTTTATCGGCGAGATCGAAGGCGTCGAGCACGCCGTGCAGATCAGTGAAGACATCGGCTACCCGGTGATGATCAAGGCGAGCGCCGGCGGCGGCGGCAAAGGCATCCGCGTCGCCTACAATCGCAAGGAGGTGGAAGAGGGCTTCCCAGCCGTGCGCGCCGAAGCCAAAGGCGCCTTCGGCGATGACCGCATCTTCATCGAAAAATTCGTCACCGCCCCGCGCCACATCGAAATCCAAGTCATGGGCGATAAGCACGGCAACGTCGTGCATCTGTTCGAGCGCGAATGCTCGATCCAACGCCGCAATCAGAAAGTCATCGAAGAAGCGCCGTCGCCGTTGCTCGATGAAAAAACGCGCATGGCCATGGGCGAACAAGCCTGTGCGCTGGCGCGCGCCGTCAATTACGATAGCGCCGGCACGGTCGAGTTCGTCGCCAGCGGCGCCGACAAGAGTTTCTACTTCCTGGAGATGAACACCCGTCTCCAGGTTGAGCACCCGGTTTCGGAAATGATCACCGGCCTCGATCTGGTCGAGCAAATGATCCGCGTCGCCGCCGGCGAGCCGCTGAAGTTCAAACAGAAAGATTTGAAGATCAAAGGCTGGGCGATCGAGAGCCGCATCTACGCCGAGGACCCGTATCGCAACTTCCTGCCATCCATTGGCCGCCTGCGCGCCTACCAAGCGCCCGCCGAAGGCAAGACCGGCGACATCACACTCCGCAACGAAACCGGCGTCCGCGAGGGCGACGAGATTTCGATGTTCTACGATCCGATGATCGCCAAGCTGATCACGCATGCGCCAACGCGCATCGCCGCCATCGACGCGCAGGCCGCCGCGCTCGACAACTTTCTCATCGAAGGCATCGCCGACAACATTCCGTTCCTCGGCGCGGTGATGGAGGAAAAGGATTTCCGCAAAGGCGATTTCACCACCGCCT
Organism: Hyphomonadaceae bacterium; assembly: GCA_020848895.1. Classification (GTDB taxonomy): domain Bacteria; phylum Pseudomonadota; class Alphaproteobacteria; order Caulobacterales; family Aquidulcibacteraceae; genus Vitreimonas. The sequence goes on along the minus strand of JADLHI010000483.1, from coordinate 2,331 downwards.
ACATCAAGCAGCACTTCCCGGAGGGCTTCCAAGGTGTGCCGCCGACGAGCGAGCAAGAAAAACTCCTCATCGCAACAGCCGCTATTGCGCGCTCCTTCACCGCCCGCCGCGCCCGCGACATCAGTGGCGGTCTCAACGGCGGCGTAAAGACATGGCAGCGCGACTGGACCGTCATCCTCAACGGCGCTCACCACCTCACCAATGTCGATCTCGATGACGCCGGCGCCGCTGTGACCATCAACGGCAAAGTCTACCGCGTCGACACCGCCGCGCGCCCAGGCGTGCGCATCATCAGCGGCAAGTTCGAAGGCAAGCCATTCTCGGTGAAGATCAAAACCGCGCCGGGCGGCTACACGCTCCGTCACCGCGGCGTCACCGTGCTCGCCCAAGTCGCCACGCCGCGCGGCGCTGAGCTCCTGAAGAAGATTCCAGAAAAACAAAAGGCCGACACGTCGAAACTCATTGTCTCGCCCATGCCCGGCCTCGTCATCTCCATCGACGTAAAACCCGGCCAAGAAGTGAAGAACGGCGAGGGTGTCGCCGTAGTCGAAGCGATGAAGATGCAAAACATCATCCGCGCCGAGCGCGATGGCGTCATCGCCAAAGTCAACGTCGCCGCCGGCGCCTCAGTGGCGGCGGACGAGGTTATGATTGAACTGGGCTAGGGCCGCGTTTAGCCCAAGGCAGACTTCAAGCGGATCCGGCGCCGCGAGATGAGCCGCTGCATAGTGAATTACGAGAATCGGCGAAAGCGAGTCGCTCGAACGGGCTTGCGGTTGGTGAACTGATTGGTTTGAAATCTACCTGTGCAGCGGCTCCGTCAGCCGCCGGCTGACGGAGGCAGATATGGCTACGGACAACCTAGACCGGCGTTCGTTATTGTTGGCGCCGGCCGTACTTACGGCGTGCGCCAGTCAAACGGGCGCCGAGCGCCAAAGCGCAGAGTCCGTTCTCCTCAGTTTTCTTCGATCATTCGAAGATTGTGATCTCCCGAGGATGGAGTCCGCGTTCGCGGAGGACGCGACCTATTTTGACCGCGCACGGCCCACTGAAACACAGGACCTTTCCAACTATCGGCGTGGCCGCGGAATGCCCGCGGGCATGCGCCGCCTCGCACAGCAATTACCGACTACAAACCCGGGACCGCCTTATCATCGACTGACTCCTGAAGATTTGCTCATCCAGGAAGAGGATGACGTTGCGGTGTGCAGCTTCCATTTGGCATCGCAAGGCGCCCTGGGAAGACGCACAATCATTTTGCGGAGACGCGCTGGACGATGGGAGATTATACACATTCATGCTTCCAACATCGAACAGGCCTGAGTTTCCACACACGGCGAAAAGCGAACTCAACCCCGCTTCGCCTTCATCACCGCCGCATCCAGCGCCGAGAGAAAGCGCGAGCGATCCTGTTGTGAAAACGGCTTCGGCCCGCCGCCGCCTTCGCCGAATGAACGTAGATGCTCCATCAGTTCGCGCTGCGCCAATGCCGCGCCGATGGAGCTTTCGGTGAACGCCTTCCCCGTCGCGCCCAACGCGGCGCCGCCCGCCTTCAGCGTGCGATCCGCCAGTGGAATATCGTTCGTCACAACAATGTCGCCCGGCTTCACGCGCTCCGCGATCCAATCGTCCGCCACATCCGGCCCCGCATCGACCACCGTCAGCGTCACATCCGGCGGCACGCGCATGAACGCATTCGCCACCACCTGCACCGGACACCCCGTCCGCCGCGCCACGCGATAAATCTCTTCCTTCACTGGGCAGGCGTCGGCATCGACAAATATGGTAGGCGTGGGCACGGCGGTTAGTCCCTCTCCTAACGTAAATTGACTTGCCTCAACGCTGCGGTCCACGCCTAGTTGAGCATGCTCACCGGAGCACACTCATGAGCGAGCATTTCGACGTCCTGATCGCCGGCGCCGGCATTTCCGGCATTGGTTCAGCCTATCACCTGAAGCAGCAATGCCCGGGCAAGTCCTTCGTCGTGCTCGAAGCGCTTGAGAATTTCGGCGGCACTTGGCTGATGCACACCTATCCCGGCGTCCGCTCCGATAGCGATCTCTACACCTTTGGCTATCGCTTCAAACCGTGGCTCGGCACGCCTATCGCCGGCGCTCAAGAAATTCTCGACTACATGGGCGAAGTGATCGAGGAGGCCGATCTCACCCCGCACATCCGCTATCGCCACAAGATCACGTCCGCCTCGTTCTCGCGCGAAACCAATCTCTGGACCGTGGAGTCCGAGCGCACTGACACTGGCGAGCGGCGCGTCTTCACCTGCAACTTCCTCTGGATGTGCCAAGGCTATTACGAGCACGCTAAGGGCTACAC
>JADLHI010000509.1 GCA_020848895.1 Hyphomonadaceae bacterium | reverse complement strand
CCGATCACCAGCGAGGCGCGCCTCCGGCCAGACCAGCAGGTTGCCATCCGAGGTAAACAACACGCGGTGACGACGCGTGGCCACCCTCTGCAACACCCGCGACACGTAACCGAAAGCCCCTGGAACCTCGCTTGCCACCTCCTTTTTCAACCTCGCCAAGACCTGAGTCACGCAAACAGGGCCGGCCCCGGAGAGGTCCCACACCGCATCCATGAGTGTATTCGGCGGTAGCCCATGCCATTGATCCAAAATCGCGGTTGTCGCGGCCCGGACATCGAGTTTCTTCAGGGTGTCCAGAACCATGTGGCGGAGCCCGAATTGCCAGTCTGTCAGGCACCTGATCAGCCCCTCAAGCACAACCGGAGTCGCCGCTGAGGGGCCGATATTCCCAATGGCAGAGACAACCCCGAGCCGCATTTCGGGACCGCCCCAGGCCAGAGCAGTCAACAGACTCCTCAGAACCTCAGGCGTCCCCGCCGCCGCACCCATCTTGCCAGCCGCCACGATTGCATGGAGAGCAGGCTCGCCCCTCTGACCAACAATCGCCTTGGCCAAGGCGTCTGGAGTTCTGGGTATCGCCGTCGCCGCCACGCCCAACCCTCGGATCCCCTGGCCGGTCAGGCTGTAGATCACCGGATCGTCTTCACTGAGCCCTTCAGCCCGAAGGCGTTCGCCCTCTGTGGTCGCCGCCTCCCGGTCGAGCTTAACAAGGGCCTCCGCCGCGTTGACGCGAGCCCACCCTCGATCGCTCGACAGCAACGCCTTGAGCCGCTCCAGGACTTCAGGCGGCATCGCCTCTTTCCCCATTTTCCCTAGGGCGTCCGGCACGAACCAAGCCCTCCCAAGATCTCCGACCGCCAGACACTCGATCAACCGAGTCACGATTTCTGACGTCGCCGCGGCTCTACCCAACCTACCGATTGTCCGAACCAATCTGTAAAGGAAACCTGGATCACCATCCCGCAACCACCCGGCCAGCCTCGTCAGAAGCTGGGGTGTCACCGTGAGTTTCCCCAACCTCTGCAGAGCATCGACCGCGGCGAGGGCGATGGTTGCGTCGCTGACCGCCGAGAGTTCCTCCAAAGTCCTTACCATCTGAGGGGTCGCGTCAGATGGCTTCATCTGGCTGAAGGCAGCATCGATGACTTCGCTGGACGCTCGGATCTTCCCGGCCGCCAGCCTCTCGGCGAACCCGGCCAGAAACTCGCGCATGGCAACCGAGGGAATCACGCTCGAGTTTGCAATGGCCGACGCAACTCTGCGACGCACGACCGAGTCATCATCCGTCAGCAATTCGCCCAACCGGTCCAGGACTTCCGGG
>JADLHI010000482.1 GCA_020848895.1 Hyphomonadaceae bacterium | reverse complement strand
ATCGACGTCAGCCAACTCGCGCAGCATGGCCACGTGCGACATCAACGGCTTTACGATCACACGATCCTTGAGCGTTTGAAACGCGGGCGGTAAGTCCAGCTCCCCAACGACCATCAGCTCGGCATTCGCGTTCTCGCGCAGCACCCGCGCCAATGCTTCGGCGCAGCAGGCAAAGTCATCTGCGTGAGTACGAGTCCCACTGAAGTAGGCAATGCGCACGCGAGCGGGTTTCGACATCTGCCGCAGTGGGCGGTTGGTCCCGAACTCCTCCAGATCGGCGCGACTTATGGTGTTCGGCAAAATGTACGCGGGCAAACCAAGCGCACGGACCTCTCGCCCTAATTCCGGCGTCGAGACCGTTACGAAATCACACTGAAGCATGAGGTCGCGGCGTGACACGCAACCGTCTCGGAAGAGCTTGAATTCATCCGGGGTCAGCGAGGACGTGAACCGCAACAAGTGCAGCCGATCCGCGTCAAACACGAGATCATCGACATCGTATCGCAGCGGAATGCCCAATTCCCGGCAGCGCGTCACAAGCGCGGCCGTTCGATCGTTTGCCGCTATGCGGTTGAACACGACAATGCTGTAGCCAGCGGGATCAACGCCGTTGAGCTCCGCTTCGCGCACGATGAATGATCTGACGTTATGGCGCGCGAGTTCGCTGGCGTAGTTGAACACACGATACTTCTGCGTTTGCAGATCGCTGTCATTGACCACCCAAAGAATGCTGTACCGCGAACCGTCAGGCCCAGTCTGCGGGCGCTCGGGCCGCGGCACAGCGACGACTGGCGCTGGCGAAGCCGCCGGCGCGATCTCCAGCGGCGGTCCGGTGTAAATCAGGCCGAACTTAGCGGCCCATGCCTTTGCGCGCGCGCGCCAGAGCACCGGAACGCCAATCCGGCGAGCCACGCTTCGCGCGAGTCGATAAGGAAGTTGGCGTCGAAACTCCGTCTCGGAAAACAGCCGCTTGATGCCGCGGATCGGACGCGTGAGCTTCCACGAGGTCGACGAGCCAATAGCGTGGAGGTGCATCTCGCGCTGGGCGACGAGATCACGAAGGCGCGTGATCTCTGCATTGCTCGCTTGGCGCATCGCCTCAAGAGCGGCCGCTCCTTCGCGAACTTGTGACTCAAGACTTGTTGCTCTGGCTCTTGCATCGTCGAGCTGCGTCGTGAGGTCGATCACGCGGCGGCGCATAACCCCCGCCTGTTCTGCTTGCGATTTGTTGGCAGCTTGTACGGCCGCCATATCGCTAAGGACTTGCCCAACCGCAGCCTCGGCAGCGGTTGTGCGCTCAGTCAGTGAAGCCCGTTCCTTCTCGGCCGCCTCCCGCTCGTTGGCCGCCGCCGAGGCTACCGCTTCCACTTGCGCTCGCAGGTCCACCGCTTGGGCGATCGCCTGCTCCGCCCGCCGGCGTTCCGACATAGTCTCAGCTTTGGCGGCTTCAGCTTCGGCGCGAGCCGCAACAGCATCGGCTGTAGCAATGTTGACTTGTGCGCGCGCCGTTGCAACAGCGCTCTCCGCCATTCCCGTTTTGCCGCGCAGTGTCTCCATCGCGGCGGCAGTCTCCGCAAGTTCAGCACGCGCCGCCTCCGCAAGTGCTTCGGCCGCCGCGGCTGCTGCGTGACTCACGTCGGCAGACGATGAAGCGGCAGTTGCGGTTGCTTGCGCCTCATCCGCCAACGTCCTCATCGCTGCTATCTGCGTCGCGGCATGAGCCTCCACATCACCAACTAGCCTCTCGATGATCGGCGATGCTCGATCTAATTCGGCGCGCACTCGATCGAGCTCTGACAACGCCGACGCCGACGATGGATTGCTTTCAAGAACTTGGAGTGCGGCATAGACGTCAGCCACCCACCCGCGAAGCATTGGATCGAGCAGCACCTGTTCAGCGGTCGCGTTGTGATGGCGTTCGCTCGGGGAAAGAAAAGCTTCGACTTGGTTGCTGATTTCTTCCTCTTCGTACGGCCAAGCCATTCGAAGTTGCCTGGTGGTCTGAGCAAACGCTGCGCGCCAATTGGCCATTAAACCGTCGAAGGAGACGAGGGCTCGGGGCAGTTCGCGACTGGCGTTTTCTGCATCAACCACATGGCGCAGCCAAAGCAACGCGGCTTTTCCCCGCGCCATGCGGTCCCTTTTTTCGAGCGATTGCACCACCTCAAGCGGCGACCGCAACGGCAACACACAACGGCAATCAAACCCAGCGTCCGCGAGAGATTCGAGGAACAACGGTGCAAAACGGCACGTCCGTGGCTCCTTGATAGCAATTATCGGTGCATCGCCAAATTCCGCAGCGACGATCTCGGCGATCTCTTGCTTTATCTCCGCCCGCCGCTTCATCGGCACGCGAGAGAAATCTAGTTTTCTCCAGTCGCTCCACGAGCTCCCCAACTCAGCCAGCAGCGCATTGTTGTAGGAAATTAGCGGATCGGATTCCCAGTATCCAAGGTCATTGCCCCCACCCGCCGCGTTCAAATTCTTAGGAAGCTTCGCGCCAGCAAGGCTCAACACACGGGTAAACGCACTCGTGCCCGAGCGGTGCATGCCCAGCACCACGATACAGACGCGT
>JADLHI010000481.1 GCA_020848895.1 Hyphomonadaceae bacterium | reverse complement strand
GTCCGCCGCCAGCCTCGTGACGGGCGCGACGGCCGCCTTGAAGTGCACCTGGCACGTCAGTGCTGAACGAAGAGATCAGCCGCCGAGTCGCTGCGATCTGTCCAGGGACAGACTGTCAAGATAAGGCCGCAAGTTCTTCGCGGGCGCGCGCCTTGCGGTCGGTGAAATAGTCGCTCAGCCGATCAAGCCGGCTTGAGTGGCCGGTGAAGTGGATCGTCTCATGATAGGTCCCGCGTAAATCGCGTAATTTCTGTCCTCCTTTACACGCTGCAGAGGACAGACTCATCGCACGATCATGATGTGCTTGCGTTGCTCGGGGCGGCCCCGAGGGGCCGTCCCGAGCAACGCAAAATCGGTTTTTCTGATGCCTCAGTTGCTGTTCACGACAGCGGCCGTCCGGCCGCACGGCGCCGCTTTGCCTGGCGTGCCGATGTTGATCGGCGACGACATGGCTTTGATCGAGCCTGCGTGTGCGTGGCTCATGCATGTTGCTCTGGTGCGCGGACGCACGCGCAGCGCTGCGACTTGGCGCACGTATGGCGAGGCGCTTTACGATTGGTGGCAGACGCTCACCGCCAATGGCTGGGCCTGGGACGACGTGAGCGCGCGAGAGTTGGCTGCTTATCGCGACAGCATGCTCAATGGCACGCGCTCGGCGCCGCATCGGCGTTATGCGCGCGCGACGATCAATCAGCGCCTTCGTGTCGTGGCGATGTTCTATGCTTGGGCTCATGGTTCCAACCTCGTCGACCGCTCGCCGGCCGAGGCGGTCGACGCAGTGCGCGTCAGAGCCCGCCCAAGCATGCTCGCCCATGTCGATGCGAGCGGCGGCAAGCGCCAGGCGCTCGAGCTCACATTGCGCGCGGCGCCGCGGCCCCCTCGGGTGTTGGAGACGGAGACGCTTCGCCGGGTCATGGACCGCTTGTCGGCGCGCGACCGTCTGATTGCGACCTGGGCGCTGACGACGGGCATGCGGCGTGGCGAGGTGGCGGCGCTGCCGGCAGCGGTCGTGAGTGTGCCTGCGTCGGAGCGGTTCGACGCCGCGCCTGTTCAGCCCGTCTTGCTCGATGTCACCAAGGGCGGCCGGCCGCGTTATGTCTATCCGCCAACGCCGCTCGTCGATCGCACACGCGCCTATGTGCGCGAGGAGCGTGCCGTCGCCGTTCGGCGCGCGCATGCGCGCGATGTGCAGTACATCGAGCCGGCAGCGCTGTTCCTTACTGAGCACGGTCATCCCATTACGCCGCGCCGCGTCGGGGCGATGTTTTCATCGGCCTGCCAAGCAGCAGGCGTCGCCTCGAGTTTTCACGCTCTAAGGCACACCTTCGCGACGCGGGCATTGGTGTTGCTGCAGCGCCAGGTCGAGCGCTTTCCTGATCTCAACCCACTGCTCGTGGTGCAGACGCTGCTGGGCCACGCTGATCTCAGTACGACGGGGATCTATCTTGAGCTGGTCGCATGCGACCTCGTCGCCGCCGAAGAGGTCGCCGATGCGATGTACGGATTGCTCGCCGCATGAGCCGGCGGCGCAAAGACTATCGGGTCGATAGCCAGCCCGAGCACTTTACCGGCGCGCCGATCGACACGCTGATGGTGCGCTTTCCAAATGAGGAGATCGTCGAGACGTTCGATTTCCAAATATACGCCGCCCGCGCGGAGATGGCGGCCGTCATCGCCCTGGCGTTTCGGATGCATGGCGCCGACAAATCGCCGGAGACACGCCGCACGTTGTTCGTCAGCGCGGTACGGCAATGGTTCGTGTTTCTTGATGCGCACGATCCCGAGCGGCGTTTCACGGCAGGGATAGACATCGACGCCGCATTGGTTCGCGCGTACGTCGCGTGGCTCGATGCGCGTCCGGCGCGGATCGCCACGCGTTATTCGCTCTGGTCTGGCATGCGCTCGCTTTTCCGCTGGCTGTTGCGTCATCGCGCTGACCTGGTGGGCGGCGATCTCATGCTGCCCTATAACGCGTTTCCACGCAAAAATGCGCTGAGTGCGCCGCGCCAGGGTTTGGCGCAAGCCGACATGGATGCGGTGCTGGCGGCATGCCGGCGCGAGATCGACGCGACCTGGAGGCATTATTGCACGGGGCAAGAGGCGCTTGCTCGGGTTGATCGCGCTCGCATCGCCGCAACGGCTGATCTGGGACGCCTCGATCTCTCCGATCTCGGCGTCGTCATGGCGATTTTGATCGATCGCTTCGATGGCGTCGTTCCCCATAACAGGGCGATGCTAAGGCGTGGCGCTGGTCTTTGGCGTCTGATCCGCGCCATGAGCGCGTTGGGCGGCGCACAGCACGTCGCTCGCTATCTCTATCCAGATTCAAGGGTGCTCATCCCTTTCGTCATCGCCATTGCCGCACAGACGTTCGGCAATCCCGATGCGGTTTTGGGTTTCACCCGCGATTGCGCGAGCGAGCATCCGTTGTTCGATAACCGCGTCATCCTGGCCTGGCGCAAGGGACGCGCCAGCAAGCTGCAGCGGCGTTCGTTTCTCAAGGACAAGTCGCTGTCGCCGCCGCGCCTCATCGAGCAGGTGCTGGCGATGACGGCGCCGCTCACTGGCATGGTGCGCCGCTCAGACAGCGGCAAGCTGTTCCTCTACGCTTCAATGCGCGGATGGCGCCATTTCGGCGCGCTCAATCGCAATACGGCGCTACAGCAGGTTGAGCGGTTCGTCCTCGATCATGATCTCAAGGGCGCCGATGGGCGTCCGCTCAAGCTCAATTTGGCGGTGCTGCGCACCACGGGGCTCAGCCGCGCGCATGCGGCTTTGGGTTATGATCTGGTCAAGACGCAGGCGTTGGCCAATCACGCCTCGCTTGATACGACGCGCCGGTATGTCGATCGGCCAGCGGCGCGCGTCGGTCAAGCGCGCGAGTTGGCGCGCTTACAGGGCGCGTTCGTCACTTGGGTGCGCGGCGATGCTGATGAGGTGACGAGAGACTTGCAGATATCATCTGCAGCCGCGGCCGATATCGCGGCCGGCCGCAATGCCACAGCGTCGGGTTTCGTATGCCGCGATCCGCTGGCCGGCGTCGGCCCCGAGCAAGCGCCGGGGCGGCTCTGCACCGCCTGGCTTGGCTGCTTCACGTGTCCAAACGCCGTCATTCCGCTTGATCTCGATACCTTGCCTCGGCTGATGGCGACGCGCGCGGCGCTCTCCGAGGCGCGCACGCGCATGGCGCCGGAGCGGTTCGCACTCATCTACGAGCCCAAGCTCGCCATTCTTGAGCGCGACATCCTGCCGAGATTTCCCGATGCGATGCAGGTTCCGGCGCGCGAGCGGGCGGCGGCGATTACATTGGCGCCGATCGAATGACGCGCGCAGCAAGCCTTCGCGCCGAAGCTGATCGCAGCGATGATCCGCAAGTCTCGTCGCAGAGTCGGCTATCGGACGACATGTGGCGGCTCGACATCGACGTGCCGGGATTTCGATCCGACCAGAAGATCTGGCGCTGGGCGGTTCGGATGGCGGATGGCTCGCGTCTTACCGATCCCCAGCACGCCGCGCTGCTTAAGGCGTGCAAGCGTTTCTTGTGGTCGCTCGCATCCGATCCGCCAGAGGGCCATGTTCGGGCCGCGCCATCGACTTTGCTCGCGCGAGCGCTGTCGCTCGCGATCCTGGTGCGTTGGATGTCGGGCGCAGGCTTTAAGCGCTTCGCCGATCTCGATGCAGCTGCACTCGATCAATTCCGCGGCGTCTTGAAGGTGCGGCGGGGACGCGGCGGGCGCGCCGCGGCGCTGACGCCCAGCACGCTGCGCGACCATCTGGCGATCCTCAAATTGCTCTATGTGCAGCGCGCCAAGCTGACGGATGCACTGTCATTCGAGCCGTTTCCCGGCGAGACGGCTGGTGTCGCCGCAGGCCTTAGCCGCGCGACCAAGGGATGGATACCGTTCATTCCCGATGCTCTTGCCGTCGATATCATCGCCAAGGCGCTCGATTGGGTCGAGCATCAGGCGACACCGATCTTAGAGCGGCGCGAGGCCTACGAGGCGGGTCACGCCATCGCCGCAAGCCGCGGCGTGAGCGGGCATCATTGCCGGACGCTTGGTCGCCGGTCGCTCCATGCGCTTCCTCTCATCGCGCCGGCGGGGAGACGCGCGCTGATCGATAAGACCAATCTCGATGTGATCGTACGCCATCTGCACACTGCCTGCTTCATCGTCATTGCCGGTTTGGTCGGCATGAGGGTCAGCGAGATTCTGTCGCTCAAGGCGGGCGCAATCGAGTATCGCCAGCTTGGCGAAAGCGGCGTCGCCCAAGCTTACCTGGTTGCGCGTCTCTATAAGACAGCCGGGCAGCGCGGCGGGCGCGAGGAGCGTTGGCTCGCGCCGCAGCCGGTTGTTCGCGCGATCGAGGTGCTGGAGCAATTAACGGCGCCGCTGCGTCTTCAGCATAGTGACGAGCGCCTCTTCGTTGTCGGCGTATCACGGTCGCGGGTATCGCCGGTGACATCAATGCAGGTCGGCTATCGCTTGCGGGAGTTCGCAGCCTATGTCGGCGTGCCCGAGCATGACGGCGGTCCATGGCCATTTTCTGCGCATCAATTCCGCAAGACCTTCGCGCGTTTCGTCGCCAAGCGCGACCGCTCCCAGCTTTTGGCGCTCTCCGATCACTTCAAGCATGTCTCCGTCGCCATGACCGCCAAAGGTTATGTCGGCACGGATTTCGATCTCTTCGAACTCGTCGCCCATGAAGCGCAGGTGGAGACGGCCGATGCGCTCGATAGGCTCTTGTCCGCTGATCGCCTCGCTGGGCGGATGGGGACGCGGCTCACCGATCTCAACGCCAAGTTCCGCGGCCGCGCCGGCGCAGAGGTCAGGCGCGATTACATCAAGTTCATTCTCTCCGAGACCGATCTTTCCGTACACGCGTGTGAGTACGGCTGGTGTGTGTTTCAGGCAGAGACCGCGCGCTGCGGCGGCGAGGTCGCGCCAAGTCCGGCGGGCCGCGCACCGTCAGTTTGTCTCTCTTGCGTCAATTTCGCCGTCGATGCGCGCCATCGCGATTTCTGGGTCGAGCGACGCCGCCGCAATGCCGACCTAATGGCGGGCGCCAGCGCCCTAACGCAGGCGGCGCTCCAAGAAGCGATCGATCAATGCGACGACGTTCTTGCGCGCTTGTTGGGAGGCGATGATGTCTGACGCCGCACGCCGCTATCGCGCCGCCTTGGCCCGCCTGGTCGCAGGCCGAGGCCGACACGCGGCGCACGTTGGCAAGGCCGTACGCATCACGCCGGCAGCGGTTGCACGAGAGGCCGGCATGAGCCGCAATCCGCTCTATGCGACGCATCGCGACATTCTCGATGAGATCGAGATCGCTGCGGTCTCGCCGGCGCCTGCCAAGGATATGGCTGCGCAGCTTACAGCGCGGACGGGCGAGCTTCGCGAGCTGCGTGAGGCTGCACGCAAGCATGCTGGTGAGAAGCGCGCGCTGGCGACGGAGAATCTGGCGCTGCTTCACCGGGCGCGCGCGGCGGAGGACACGGTCAAGGCGCGGGATCGCCTCATAACCCGGCTTGAGGCTATGCTGCGCCAGAATCGCTTTTCTTAAAAAATTAGATCGCCATGGCCGAGGCTTCCCAACACGTCTCTAAGCGCGCCGCGATCCCACGCACAGTGTGGGCGCTTGGGTTCGTCAGCATGTTCATGGACATCTCCTCGGAGACGATCCACGCGCTGTTGCCGCTGTTCCTCACAACGACTTTGGGCGCGAGCGTCACCCTGGTTGGGATCATAGACGGCGTCGCGGAGTCCACTGCCGCAATCGCAAAGGTGTTTTCCGGTTATCTGTCCGACCGCATGGGCCGCCGCAAGCCGCTCATCCTGTTGGGCTACGGTCTGGGCGCGATCTCGAAACCGCTCTTCGCCATCGCCGGCACGCCGGCGCTCGTGTTCGGCGCGCGCTTCGCCGATCGCATCGGCAAGGGCCTGCGCGGCGCGCCGCGTGACGCGCTGGTCGCCGACGTAACCCGGCCCGAAATTCGCGGCCGCGCCTACGGGCTTCGTCAGGCGCTCGACACCGTCGGCGCCTTTGCCGGTCCACTGATCGCCATCGCGCTGATGGCGCTCTTCGCCGACAATATGCGCGCCGTGTTCTGGGCGGCGCTGATACCGGCGGCACTCTCGGTCCTTCTCGTTGTCATAGGCGTCGAGGATCGCGCCGCGGGACCCGATCACGCGCGCGCGCCGATCCGCCTCCATGATCTGAAGCGGCTTTCGGCGCCGTTTTGGGGCGTGGTCGGGCTTGGGGTCGTGTTTACGCTCGCGCGCTTCAGCGAGGCGTTCCTGGTGCTGCGCGCCTTTGACGAGGGCCTTGCGCTGATGTGGGCGCCGCTCGTGCTCGTCGTGATGAACGTCGTTTATGCGATGGGCGCCTATCCAGCCGGAGCGCTGTCGGACCGTGTATCAGCGCGGACGCTGTTTCTCTGGGGTGTCTTGGCTTTGATCGCGGCCGATCTTTTGCTGGCCTTCAGCGACGGATTGATCGGCGTCTTCGCCGGGATCGCTCTGTGGGGCGTGCACATGGCGTTGACTCAGGGGTTGCTCGCTAAGCTCGTCGCCGACGCGGCCCCGGCCGAGCTGCGTGGTTCGGCGTTCGGCTTTTTCAATCTCGCCGCGGGGGTTGCGCTCCTGGGCGCCAGCATCGCGGCGGGCGTGCTTTGGGATGTCGCCGGGCCGCAAGCCACGTTCCTCGGCGGGAGCGTGTTCGCGCTTGCGGCCGCGGCGATGCTTGTCATCGTCAAGCGACCTCCGCCGCAGGCGCGCTGACCGCGATGGATTGCTGGTCGTGCATCCAATCGGCGATGGCCTGCGCCCTTGAGGCGGCGGTGAAGATGGCGCGCGGGTCGGACTTTAGAATCTCCAGCCAGCTTGCAATGTAGGCGGCATGGTCTTCGCGCGGGTTGTGCGCGATGCCCAGATCAGCAAGTACGAATCCGCTCGCCAATTCCACACAGATTTCTTCGGCGGCATAGGATGCCGTGCCGAAGCGTCCCGAGAGATCGCGGTCCAGGCGATGCTTTGCGCCGCTCGCATGGCCGCATTCGTGTAGCGTCACGCCATAGGCTGACGCTGCATCGAAGAAGCGCTCGAAGGGCGGCAAGTGCACTGTGTCGGTCGATGGCCGATAATAGGCCATGTCGCCGCCGTGGATGATTCTAATGTTCAGAGCCGCAATGAAGGCTTCAGCGTACGCAAGCCGCTCCGTGGCCGGGAGCGTCGGGACGGCTTCAGGCTCGAAGTTTTCCACCTGCGCGACGTTGAAGACGCTGTAGCCGCGGGCGAAGAAGCGCTTCTTTTCGCCGTCCTCTGCATCAGGCGCTTCGACCTGCTTCCATAGCACGACGGCGCTGGCGCGTTCGCCCTTGCGCACGATCGCGCCCAGCTCAAACCATTGTTTGAACGTCCCCCAGAGTCCGGTGGGATAGCCCTTGGCTTCGGCCGAGGCCCAGAGCGCCAGCGTGTTGATGCCGCGATAGGGCTTCTTCGAGACGACATTGGCGGGCCGATAGATGGCGCTGCCGTCGTGATGCCACGGCATGCGCTTGGTTTCGACGCCGCGGTCTATCGCGGCGATGATCTGGTCGGTGATGCGGGCGTAAATGCTCGCGCGTTCGTTTGTCGGCATGGCCGTTGCTCCGTTGGCGCGCCGGGCCATTCCCGGCGGCGGAGCTTTCAAAGCGGCGGACGCATGCGGCGCGCACCGAAGGCCGGAGCGAAGCGGAGGACGGCAACGCCGTTGCGCGCCGTGTGCGCTCGTCGCGCGCTCCGCTTTCACGCCGGGAATTGTTCGGCGTAGCGGGAGTTCGATGATCCGAAAACAAAGTGCGGCCGATCGGCCGCACTTCTTTGCACCATCGCAACCGATGACACTTGCGATGTTACATATCTCATGCGCGAGCGTCGCCGCCCATTGCTCTTCGTCGGCGAACGCCGCGATCGGCGGCATATGGATGGTGTCGGTCGAAGGCGCGTAGTGCGCGCTTGCGCCGCCAACGCGCACGTGTGCGCCGGCGCGTTCGCACCAAAGCTGTAAGGCGGATAGCTCTTGCGGCATGGGCGGCGCGATTTCGGCGCCGAAGCCTTCGGGCAAGTCGTCGATCTGTTGCACATTGAAGACGTGATAGAGCTTGAGGAAGCGATAGCGCTTTTCGTCCTTGTCGGCGTTGGCGGCTGATGCGCTGTCCGCTTTGGCCTTCGCCTGTCCGTAATAGACGACGGGACAGGCTTTTTCGCCCTTACGCACCTGCGCGCCCAGCGCTTCGGCTTGCTTGTAGGTGAGCCAGGTGCGCTTGGCGTAACCGCGTGCGAGTTGCGCGGCCCATAACAGAATGACGTTCGCGCCGCGATAGGCTTGGCCGGTGGCGCGCAGCGGCAGGCCAGGAATCATGGCGTGGGCGCGCGCGGCGTCCCACGGCATCCGCCAGGGCATGTGGCCTTGTGCGAGAAGGCGCGCGATCTCGGCGGTGACGAGCGTGGCCGCGTCATGGGCGCTGCGGCGCGGACGCGGCGCGGCGATTGTCGGTGTGCTTGGCATGGGGAAAGCTCCATTTGCGTCGCCGGGCCGATCCCGGCGTCACAAAGGCGCGCCGGGATCGGCCCGGCGGATTTGGAGGCGCCCTCAGTGCGGAGAGCTGAAAAGAGAGGAGCCGCCCTTGCGGGCGGCTCCAGCAGGATCATGCGGCGGCGTGTTCGCCGTCGGCGGGCTTGGTCTTGCCGTTGGCCTTCGGCTTCGACAGCCGCTCGTATTTCACGACGACGAAGTTGTGATCGTAGATCTTGGTGTCGTTGACCGTGCGCTTGCGCGGCTCGATCCGGCCTTCGACATTGACCCGCATGCCGACCTCCAGTTCGCTCAAGAACTTGGTCACGAGCGCGGCGTCGAACGAGATCAGCGACAGCCATTCGGTCTTAGTCCATTGGCCATCGGGTCCATCGACGAGCCGTTCATCGGCGAGGGAGATGCGAAGGCCGCCCTTGTTGAGCTGGTCGATGCGGCCGATGCGGCCTTGGGCGGTGAAGCGATACATTGTCTTACTCCTCAATCGCCGGTCTGCTCCGGCTGGCGCCGCGGGGCGTTCCCGCGACGGGGAGCGGCGTGCATGAGGGAAGAAGGACGCATGCAAGGGGTCGGCCTTGGCCGACACGTCTTGCCCCTTGCGGGCGACCGCCCTCATGCGACAAGGCGGACCAATGAGCGGGAATGCTTTGCGGCGCGGGACGTGGGCTCGGCGCCATGCGAGGCGTAAGCGTAGCGCTACACCGTTCGAGCCGTTGGCTCACGGCCTCATCATTCAACGAGAAGGAGTCGGACCTTCACATTGGTATCGCCGCTTATTGAGCGACGATGGACTCGGCGGCTGATGGCGCCTGGATCGAATTCAAGCGCAGCGGCTCGGGCAACCACGTCGCGCCCTCGAACATACGCTTGGCGCGGGCGACGAGTTCGGCTTTCGGGGCTTTTTCGAGCTTGGCGGAAGCGAGCGCAGGCTTCAACTCGCGCAGCGCGTCAACGATCACGTCGCGTTTGACGTGGTTGAAATACGAGTCCGGCGAAGCCGTCCACCAGCGGCTCATGTCCAAGTCCGCCGCTTCGGCGAACAGGTCGCCGATCCGCGTCTGCGCGTCATGCCCCGACATGCGGGCGTCGCTCCTGAGATCGAGTCCTGGCGCGATCATCACCGCCAGAAGCTCAAGCAAGGTCTGCTGCTCGGCTTCGGCAATCGTGCGCCAAAGCTCTTCCCGTTCGCCGGGAAGCCGATCACGCCAAGCGGCTGCGATCTTCTCGTAAGCCTCCGGCGCGTTGCTCTCGCTCTTCGTGATCGAACGTGCGACATCCTCTTCTTCGATCCTGAGATTGAGGGGAGACGCGGCGAAGCCGCCGGTAAAATGCTCCGCCAGCGTGAAGACGAGGATCCGCAACGCGGTATCCGGCCGTTCGGCTAGCTCGGCGCGCAGCGCCAGCGTCTTGTGCGCCTGCAATTCCTCAATGAGTTTGGCGGACAATCGTGCTGATGGTGGCGGAGCGCCGCCCTCCGCGTTCTCGTCATCGCCGTCGTTAGGCGCTTCCGAGCGCTCGGCCTTGCGGCGCAGGGCCTTCAACGCCCTCATATCCTCCTGCCTGACCAGGCCGCGTTCGATCTTGACCGCGCCATCGTGCGTCAGCGTGATGACGGCGCCCGCCAACTTGACCTCCGCTTCCTGCCACGCTGTCGGCGCCAGAGTGTCGATTTGCGCTTCAATCTTTTCGATCTCGGCCGGGTCTTCGGCTTCATCGAGTTTCGCGTAGAGGCGTTCCAGCCGAGTCTGCTCGCGCTTGGTAAGCGTGCGGCGCTCTTCGCGCACGCGCGTGGGAAAGCGCTGCCAGCCGATTTCGTCCATTGCGATTTCGACCCAGGCCCAGCCTTCGCCTCGCGCCTTCTCGGCGATGGGTTCGAGCTTCTCCACCGCCAAGCGCATGAGAAGATCGCTATCGGTCAGCCAAAGCATGGGGTTGGCGCCAGTCTCGTTGAACAACTCCGAAGTCGCGGCGCCGCCCGCGGCCCCGTACGCCTCGACGCCGACAAAGCATGCGAGCTTGTCGGTCTCCGGAACGTGCGTTTGCAGAAGCTGCGCTTTCAGGCGATGCGGCGTGCGCGCCCAAGCAGGCGCGTCGAAGAACGCCTTTTCCTGAGCTGTATAGTCATCGACCACGGCCAGCGCCGCGAGCTGATCGGCGTCGATCTCATCCTTGCGCAACGCCTCGATCAATCGGGGCGAGACGCGCGCGAGCCGAACCCGCCGCGCAACTTGCTGCGTGGTGAGGCCGAAGCGCGCGGCGATCGCTTCCGGGCCTTCGCCCTGATCGATACGCGCGGCCGTCGCAACAATCTCGTCGGCGAGGCACATGCCCAGGCGCACGGTGTTTTCTGCCAGCGAAAGCTCGGCGGCGCTCTCGTCAGCGCCGATAGTGCGACACGGAATGAGCGTGTTCTTCTCGATGTCGCCGGCTTTCGCCAAGAGCCGCAGCGCCCGAAGCCGGCGTCCGCCGGCGACGACGGCGAACTTGCCGGTGTCGGCGGCGCGGACGACCAAGGATTGAAGGAGACCGTGGGCTTTGATCGAACTGGCAAGTTGGCTGATGCCGTCTCTGCGATTGGTCTTGCGCACGTTCTCTTCGCTTTCCACGAGTTTCGAGAGCGCGATCATGGTGATGTCAGTCATGGCGATTACTCCATCGCCCGCACGCGACCATCGCGCCGGGCGTGGTCGCCCGGCACGGCCGCCGGCAGGGTCAAGGCCCCCGCGGCCTTGACCCGAGAAGCCGGCGCGTCGTGCGAGGGTGAACAGCCCCGGCGCGATGGTCGCGTGGCGCCTTTCGCGGTCATGGTCGGACCACCCCGGCGGGTGGTGTAAACGAACGCGATCCCCCATGTGGGTGAACCGCCGTCAGGGTTCGCCGAGCCCAGCGCTCTCAGCGCAAAGCGCGCGCAGGTCGGCTTGAAGCGGTCGTGTTGCGGGCTGAAGGCAAAGCTCTCGACGCGGGTTTCCGATGATCGCCGCGAGTGTTTCTGCTTCGAGACGTGGCCGTGTCTTGTGGAGCCGTGTGACGCCCATCAAGAGTACGTTGCCCTTGCATTGCGCGATCAAGGGCTGTTGTGTGCCCAAAGCATTTCTGTTGCTGACTGGGCGTAACGCCAAGGCCAAAGGCAAGGATCGTTCTAGATTTTGCCTGCGGGGCCAAACGGCCTATGCCCCGCGGCGTCCAAATAGATCGCTTCTAGCCCGGTCCGATCAAGGATTTCGATGATGCGGCTGCCGTTCTTGATGAGCCGCTCCTTTTGCAAGTCTGCCAAATGACGGCTCACGGCTTCCCGCGAGGCGCCGATTTCCGCGGCCAACACTGCGTGCGCCACCTGAATTGGGCGATGCGCCAGATGAGTTGGGGGCGAAGCAAGAGCCAACAGGCGCCCTGCGAGGCGGGCCTTGACGTCAAGTGTGGCCACCTCAAAGAGCCGTGTATGAAGATCGGTCACTGTGCGTGCCAGCGCTTGAACAACCTCGCCATTGAAGTCCGAGTGCGCACGCATCAAACGTGTGAACTGAGCTTTCGAGACGGAGACAATCGCCGCCGCCTTGTCGATACATATACGCAGATTGTCTCCAGGATTGATCGCGACGAGATTGGTGCATAGCCCGACCAAGTCGCCTTCGCGGAGTTCGTTCAAGCAGATGGGCCTGGCGTCGGCGTTGATTGCGACAAGCCGAACCCGTCCGCTTGTAACAACGCCGATGCGATTTACGAATTCGCGGTTGAGCAGGGCGGTCGCGCGGGCTCGCCACTCGTGACGCTTGGCGCATACACGAAGGTCACCAAGCGCATCTGTTGGAAGCAAAGAAAACGGTGCGAGCGTGGTAAGCTCACCGATGTCGAACGCTGATGTCGTTATGGCTCCCCGCTGTCGAGGCGGAGGCGATGACGGCGTTCTCTCGGGCGGATGTTTGCGTTCAGGCATCGGAGGCGTACCGACCCGAAGCCTACCAATCTCACGATTGCTGTCTCTGTGATTTTGAACACATCAGTCGACGGTGAGCGTGTCACTGAGGCTACTGCCGGGCGTGCGGTTGCAACGCACGACGATCTGGTTGGTTCCGCGCGTCAAGACGTTCTCGCTTGGAGTTAGTTCGCGTCTTATCGATTCGCACCTCGCAACGATCGAGGCAGAAGCAGCATGCGTAGGGGAGAGAAAGACTACGATGCTATCGGCGGTTTGTTCCGCATCGAGCGTATTTAAGCAACTTACCATGAAGGCCGTTGCGCAACCTTCGAGCGCGGCCAATTCGAACAATCGAGTGGTCAGGGGCGCGGCAGGTGCGGGGCGAGATGGTGACGTCAGGCGTGCACCGGTGGCGGCGCGGAGGGCGATGGCAGCGTCCCTGAGCCTGAGGTCCTGGGCTCGTCGCGTGAAGCGCGACGCCGCAAAGGTGTTCCCAGTGCAAGCCAGTCACCTCCTTCTTTGCGATATTTGTCACGAAAAGCAGTATTAGTTGATGCTCGACTTCGTAGTTTAACCCCTTACGAAAGTTATCTAGGACGCTTGCGGCGTTTGGTTAGAATATTAGAAATCTAATTGTTCGGTCGGGCTCGCCGCATTTGTTCTCCGCCAGGGCGCGGGTTGAACCGGCGGCGCGAAGCAGTGTGTCGCGGCAACCCCGCCACCGCTGCTTTGCGTCGCGTTTATCGCAAGTTGACCTTGTTCACTGAGCTGCGCGACCTGCAGTATCCATTAGCGCGTCGTAGAGCACGTCTGGCTCAAGAAACGACAGACATTGCGCGGCTTGGCGGCGCGAAACGCCAGAACGCAGGTATGTCGAAATTCTCGGATCTTGAGGCAAGAGCAGATCATGGCGGTGCGCAAGCTGCAAGCGTGCGCAATCGGTTTCTGGATCGGTGATAGCGGCCGCTTGCCAACTCTTGGTCAAACACTCGGCAATGTCGCAGAGTGAGTTCGGATAACCGGCGTCTGACAAGAGCGCCAATCGAGTCCACGCATGAGGCTGCACTGGCGCGCGCCGGAGCGAAATCTCGGCCCAGCGGGCGCTCTCGGCGTAAAGTTGAGGATCGGATCTTATTTCCGCGTCGAGCATATATGCACCCGAGAGCGCCTCAGCTGCGCCCGCGTGCCAAAGGGTCGGTCGGGCCCAACTCTCGCGAAGGGATGTCTCCGCGCGCAACAGAATTTGGCTTTGCACGACAGGCGATTGGCTCGCTTTGGCGCTTCTGATCATGTCAAGCGCGCTCGCGGTCTTGGATGCGGCTTCAAATACAAGAGCGGCGCTGATCAAGGCGCAGAGCACAAGCATCACAAGAAGTGCGCGAACCAGCATTGGAACCGAACCCTTAGAATGTTGCTTGGGTGTCCCCGAGGCGGCAAGCCTAACAGGCGTTCCAGCTTGGCGCCCTAATTTTCGCCTCTAATCTAATTCGTCACTGGAGGGCACTGCATGACGTCGATTAAGTTGGCCGCTTGGCGTCAATTTCAATGGCCGGTTGGTGATTACTGTTGAGCTTGCCCCTCCGCATACGCGGAGGGGCAAGCTCAATGCCAGGACACAGGATCACCGATCGCCAAGTGAGGCGGTACATGGACGAGCGGCGACAAGGCGCGACGCAGGCGGTGGCGGCCGCGCGTTCGGGGATGAGCGAGCGCAGCGCGCGACGTTTCGACGCCAATTCGATCCTGCCCAGCCAAAGGCCACAGCGTCATTGGCGCACGCGCATCGATCCGCTGGAGGCGGTGTGGGAGAGCGAGATCGTGCCGATGCTGATGCAGCATCCGCACCTGCGTGCGACGACGATCCTCGAAGAGCTGCGGCGCGCTAACGGCGACATCTACGATGAGCGTGTGTTGCGCACGCTGCAGCGGCGCGTGTCGCAATGGCGGGCGATCCACGGGCCGGAGCGTGACTTGATCTTTCGCCAGGAGCACCCGCCGGGTTGGCAGGCGCTTTCCGATTTCACCGACGCCGACGTGCTCGAAGTGACGATCGCGGGAGCGCCTTTCCCGCACATCCTTTATCATTTCTGGTTGGCGTTTTCGGGTTGGCAATACGTCAAGGCGATCCAGGGCGGCGAAAGCTTCACCGCACTCACCGAGGGCTGCCAAGAGGCGCTCTGGCAAATCGGCGCCGCGCCCAAGACGCATCGCAC
This sequence comes from Hyphomonadaceae bacterium, assembly GCA_020848895.1. GTDB lineage: Bacteria > Pseudomonadota > Alphaproteobacteria > Caulobacterales > Aquidulcibacteraceae > Vitreimonas. The sequence goes on along the minus strand of JADLHI010000481.1, from coordinate 16,543 downwards.
CGATCGGTTGTCGGCCGCTTATCGCAATCTCGCCGACGAAGACGACGCGAGCCGCGGCTACAAGGCCTTCTGCGCCCATTACGGCATCGAGCCGACCCGCAACAATGCCGGCGTTTCCCACGAAAATGGCAGCGTCGAAGCCGCCCACGGTCGTCTCAAGACGACTCTGCGCGAGGCGCTCGATCTGCGCGGCTCGCGCGACTTCGAGGATGTGGGGGCCTATCAGCGTTTTCTCGCAGAGGTGACGGGGCGGCGCAATGCGCGCCGGCGCGCCGAGCTCGCTCTGGAGCTTGCCGCGATGACGCCATTGCCGAAGTTCAAGACGACGGACTTCACTATCGTCAGCGCCATGGTCACGCGCTCGGGCACGATGTCAGTGCGCGATGTCTATTACACCGTGCCTACGCGCTTGGTCGGCCATCGGCTCAAGGTCCATGTCTATGACGACCGGCTCATCTGTTATCTGGGCGCCGCCGAAGTGTTGCAATTGGAGCGCGTGCGCCATAGCCGGCGCCGCGATCGGCGCGTGGTGATCGATTATCGCCACATCATTCATGCTCTGGTCAAAAAGCCGCAAGCGTTTCGCCGCTGGGTCCACCGCGAGGCCTTGTATCCAAGGACAGCGTACCGGCGCGCCTGGGAAGCGCTCGACGCATGTCTCGACGAGAGGCGCGCCTGCCGTGTCTATGTCGGCCTTTTGCATCTAGCCGCGACCTATGCGTGCGAAGCGAGATTGGCCGACTGGCTCGACGGCGTGATTGAGCGCGGCGATTGTCCTGATCTTGAGGCCGCGCGCTTGGCCATGGCGCCAGCGGCAATCACCGCCCCGGCGGTCTCGGTCGCGGCGCCCGATGCGCGCGCCTATGATCGTCTGATCAGCTTCAGATCCGAGATCGCGGCATGAGCAACGTCAAAGACGCCCCCGCGCGCGAGATCGATGCAGCACGCTTGCCGGTCATGCTCAATACGTTGCGTCTGCCGACCATCGGCAAGATCTGGACCCAATTTGCCGCGCAATCCGACAGGGAGGGCTGGGGCGCGGGCCGTTTTCTCGCCGCGCTTTGCGAGCATGAATTGGCCGATCGCGATCAACGCCGCATCGTGCGGCATTTGCGCGAATCCGAATTGCCGCCGGGCAAGACGTTCGCCACCTTCGATTTCGCCGCCGTGCCCAGCGTGCGCAAAGCTCAACTCACCGCGCTGGCTGAGAGCGACGCCTGGCTCGACCAGGGCGCCAATCTTTTGTGTTTTGGCCCATCTGGAGTCGGTAAAACGCATGCGGCCGCCGCCATCGGCTATGCGTTGATCGAGCGCGGGCGACGGGTCTTCTTTTCCCGCACCACCGACATCGTGCAACGCCTGCAAGCCGCACGCCGCGATCTGTCGCTGCCTTCGCTCCTGGCCAAGCTCGACCGCTTCGATGCGCTCTTGCTCGACGATCTGGGCTATGCGCGCAAGGACCAGGCCGAGACCGCCGTCCTGTTCGAGTTGATCGCCGAGCGCTACGAGCGCCGCAGCCTCATCGTCACCTGCAATCAGCCGTTCGGGGAATGGGACAAAATCTTCCCCGATCCGGCCATGACCGTGGCCGCCATCGACCGCCTCGTCCACCACGCAACGATTCTAGAATTCAACACCGAGAGCTATCGCCGCCGCGCCGCCGGCGAGGCGCGCCAGCGCCAAGGCTAATTGGCGTCGGTAATTGTCGTCGGGTAATTGTCGCCTCAGCGGGCGCCGAGCAGAATCGCGCCCACGCGAGGCGAGCCATGACCATCCCCGACGACAATCCGTCGACCGATTTCGACGCGCCGCGCGCATGGCGCATCACCATCGCCATCGCCGACATCGAGCCTGCCATCTGGCGCACGCTGCTCGTGCCGGAAAGTTTCAATTTCGCGCAATTGCACGAACTCATCCAAGCCGCCTTTGGCTGGACCGGCGCCCACCTGCACCACTTCATTCTGGGCGGCCTCGTTGTCGGCGCGCCTGAACTCGACGACTACAGCCGAACCTTCGAGGCGGAAGACATTCCTCTCAGCGATCTGCATCTCCACGCCCTCGACGATCCGAAAATTCTCTATGAGTACGATTTCGGAGACAGCTGGCGCCACTGGATCGCGTTTGAGCGCATGGTCGCCATGGTGAAAGGCGAGCCTTATCCGCAACTCGTCGACGGCGCCCGGTCGCGCCCGCCCGAAGATGTCGGCGGGCCGTCCGGTTATCAGGACTTTCTCGAAGCCTGGCGCGATCCGCGCCACGAAGACCACAAGGCCATGCGCGCATGGGCAGGCCGCGGCTTCGACCCCGAAGCCTTCGACATCGAGAAAACCCAGAAAGCCATCAAGTCCGCCATCCGCCGCTGCAAAGGCGGTTACAGATTTAGGCTCGAAACCTGACCGCCGCGCCGGTCACTCCAATCGTCGCCGACCGGTCATGAAAATTGTCGTTGCACAGGGCACGTTGATTGAAGACGCGTCTAAGAGCCCCAGGTTGATCCAGGGTCGCAGAATTGGGCGATTTGATCGGCTTGAGGATCTCATCTTCAAGTCCGAGCGCAAGCGAGAGGCCCTTGTCGACGATCAGGATCACGCCTGCGTAGGGCGCAAGGATGATGATGCTCATTTGCCGTAGCGACGGGCACGTAAAGCTGCGGCAGCGTGCTAAGCCTGCAGTCCGGTGACTTCGCCAACGGCGTGTGAATATCTGTGATCTGCGTCACCAGCGGACGCGTTGACCGCAGGCGTAGGACAAATCGGCGCCCGTCGCGTTTAGCTAGTGGCTGGTTCAGCAGCCATTGGTTCGTCGGTGAGGGTGGCCAACGCTCCGCCGAGCGCAATTGCAACTTGCGGAAAGGCGTTCGCCAAGTTGGGATCAAATCCGTTTGGCAAGTACCAGTTCTCACCGAAGATTTCGATATCGGCTTGCGCGCGTACGCCAGCTTGGCCGGCGGCGTCGGCGGCGACATCGCGCAAGAAGGAGAGGTTGGCGCCGCCGCCCGCCAACAGAATGCTCAGACGTTCGTTGCCTTGTCCAAACGCGTTTGTATGAAGCGCGCGCATGCTTATCGCGCATGCCGCCGTCAACGCAGCGCAGAATTCCTTGAAGCGCCGGCTGCGCAACAGCTCTTTGAGTTGCAAGCTGCGGGACGCGCCAGCGTGCAGAAAACTGCACTTGCCGTTCAAGAACAGATCGCGCTTCAAGCCGCGCGCCGAGAGCCCCAATGAGCGCCACAGCACGGCTTGGTCTTCGCGATGCTTGAGTTTGAATTTCTCAATCAGAAGACTGGAGATGATCTGATCGATTTCATCGCCCGCGAGGCCGCAACTTTGTCGCGCGCCGGCGACCTCGGCTAAGACTGGTCCCTGTGCGCCAGGCTTAAGGGCAAAACCTGCAATATCGGTTGTGCCCGCCCCCATATCGATGACGAGCATGAAATCGCGCGCATTGCGCGAGAACGCGCCATAGGCCGCTGCTGCTGCATGCGCCTCAAACACGCCTGCCTCCAACTGACCGATGCCAAGCGCCTGCTGGGCTTTGTCGAGGGCATCCTTGCACTGGGCGATCGAAGCGCCGTCAGAGGCAAGCAACATAGAGCCTAAGCGCGCCGATACAATGGCGGCCTCGTCGAAGAGGCGGGCCATAGCGCGATCGCCTTCCGCACGCGTGCGCCAAATCGGACTCGTATAGCGCCGTGGCGCGCCCAGTAGATCCTGAGGCAGCGTCTCGTCGCGGTGGATGGCGGCCAGGATCAATTGATCAAGGTAGGCCAGATAAAGCACCAACGCGTCGCGGTACCGCAGCGTGCCGGTTGGGTCGACACTTGGACGAACCTTGAGGTTGAGCGCTTGCTCGATATCGCGCGCCGCCAAAATGAGTTTGAAGGAGAGAATGGGATCGCGCTCAACCGCAACGCAAGCGCGCGCGCGTTCAAGCGCCCTTGGACCAAACAAGATCCGCCCCTGGTCCACGAACATGACCGAGGGTGTGAGCAGCGGGTGATCGGCGCCAGCCGCGGCGCCAATTGCAAGTGCGTGCACTGCTTCGCGCGCTGGACCCTCTATTTCAACAAATGCGCTGGCCTTAGAGAAGGCGGTGCCGAAATCGAGGCAGATGCGCCGCTTCGCGCCGGCAAAGCTCGTTTCCAGGCTAGACATGAGCCGAGTCCCCGACCTTCTTCACCCGCGGCCCAGGCGTGTTCATCGGCCGCCAACTTTTGCCTCGTAGCGATGGCTAATCTTCTAACACGTTTCTTGGCGGCTCGGTGAAGATCGGCAAGATTGCGAACTGCTCGATTCCCCGCCTGGGTGTTTGAGCGACGCTTGAAAATCGAGAATGCGAGGCGCCAGAATGGCAGGAAGAGGCAAGGTGGCAGGATCAGTATGGGCGGCGCGGTTGCTTGGTTGTGTCGCGCTTGCGGCCATTCTCGCGTGTGCGCTTTCTGACACCTTCTCGCGCCCTGAGTTTCTCGCGAGGCAGGACAGGTTTGAACATGTGCTGGCCTTTTCAGTGCTGGGCTTCTTGTTTGGCTGGCGCGCCTCTCTCTTCAGTTTGGCCGCCTCCGCGCTTGCGCTGACCGGTATGGCGTTTGCCATTGAGGGGTTGCAGAAGATGATCACCCTCACGCGCGAGGCCCATTTGAGTGATGCGCTGGCAAGTTTGGGCGGCTTGACGCTTGGACTGTCAATTGCGGTTGTCGCCGGCGCGCTGTTGTCGCGCCGCCGCTCAGCGTACGCACAGCCGAGTTAGGTCTGCGGGTAGGCTAGACGCGGAGCCAAGCTAGACGTGCAACAGGGCTAGGAGCGCGCCGAGGAGAGCCAAGCCCCCCAGCCAAAGAAGCGCGCTCACCGCCAGCGCGCTGACAAGCACCGATGCCGGCGGCAGGGTTGCGCCGGGCGGATCGTCGGCATGAAAGCGTGCCTCGGCGGGGTCGATAGCGCTCATGGCAAAGCAATGCGCCGAGACTGGTTCGATTCCACTTAAGAGTCTTCTGGCAAAGCAAGCACCCATTCATTAGCGTCAAGTAACCAATTCAAGATTAATAGCCCTTAGTTATGATTATTACCTAAGACTAAAGTCATTATTGCTAATGTTCGCCCGGGTATGGATAAAAATCCGGGGCTATACAGTGCGGATATTTGCAATTTGCTTGCTACTCGGCGCTTGCGCGTCGCCTGTGGCAATGGAGCGGTTGCCGCAGGCTGCGCATCTTTCGGCTGGCGCTGTCGTTGCTGCGCCGGATGGTCTTTTGGCCTATTGCGCGCGCCGTCCTGAAGAGTGTGGTCCTGGCCATGCGAACGACCTGCGCGGTCTGCTGCCTGCAACCGGGGCGGCCACTTGGCAAAATGCCTCAGCCACGCATCGCAGCGGTGATGCGGTGTTTGCGGCAATGATGTCCGCGCGTATGTCGCGCGCCAATCAGCCACCGGTCGGAACCAGTTCAAGCGTGGTGAGCCTTACCGACGAACGTTGGGTTGAATTGCGGCGGATCAACCGTGAGATCAATCGCGCCATTCGCCCTGCGACCGATCGCGCGCTCTATGGGGTTGAGGAATATTGGCAGCGACCGTTGCTCATTGGCGCCGCCGGTGCGCGTGGCGATTGTGAAGACTATGCACTTGAAAAGCGGGCGCGCCTTTTGGCGCTCGGTTATGCATCGGACGCACTGGCCATGGCGGTCGCGGTGGCGCCTGGAGTAGGGCTGCACGCGGTCTTGATCGTCCAAACCGATCATGGCGACTTCGTTCTCGACAATCTGCATGGCGAACCCCGCGCACTGGCGAGCCTCAATTATGTGTGGCTATCGAGGCAGGTCGGGCCGGCGCTGAACTCGTGGGCTGCAGCGCGCGCCGACTATGCGCCTTATGCCGCTCGTGCGTTTGCTGATGTAAGCGCAGAGGCGCGCTTTGAGCGGTTGATGGAGGAGCGCCGGCAGGCTTTCCCCCGTTCAAACGTCGCCGTCCCGACGCCTGTTGTGGCGCATGCCGCAGACGTGGCGTCTGTTGTGTCGTCGCCTGGTCCATTGCCTGCGCCGCCGCTCAGAGCGCCAGACTGGTGCTTGCCGACGAGTGTGGGCGGGAGCTTCTCGCGTTCGCAGATTCAACATGTCGCGCCCTGAGCCACGAAAGAGGTCGGCGCGCGGCGACTAGCGTTGTGGCGCACCGACACTCGAACCCAGCATGAAGGCATAAAAGGCAGCGATCGCCGGCACTTGTAGTGCAAAATCGACGACGCCGTGAAGCAGCAGCAATGCGCTCATTGCAAGAGCTGCGGCCGCCCATTCAACTCCCCCTTTGCCGCGCACGATCCGCATAAGCGCACGCGTCAAGAGTGGCGCCAACATCAGCACCCAGAGGCCAAGTCCAACGAGGCCAGTTTCTTCAAGCGCCTGCACAAAAATATTGTGGACCGATCCAGGCGCGGCAAGCATGCGCCACGTGTCCGGTCCGATCACCAGGGCGTTGAGCTCGTGGTAGGTATTGAGCCCGTGTCCCGTAAGGGGGCGCTGAAGAAACAAGGCATAGTGCGTTTCGGCAAGAATTTGCCGAACTTGCCAATCTTCACCTGCAAGCGCGAAGCGGGCGAGCACGTCATCGCCGCCGCGCACGAACAACACCGCCAAGACGATGGCGACCAACACGATGGGCGCAAGAGCGCCAAGACCTCGTGCACTATCGTGCTTCAAACCCTGGGTCCACACCAGGCTCACGAAAACCAGAAAAGCCGCACCGGTCGCGATTAGCCCGCCACGCGAAGCGGTGAGCAAGAGGCACGCGAACGAAGCGAGCAAGACCGCGAAAGAAAAGGGTGCAGTCAACACAAACTGCGCCCAACCCCAGTGCTCGAGTGCTGGATGGGCGTCGCCGAGACGGCCTCGGGCGCTGCGTATAATGAGCGTCGCCGCGATCACCATCATGGTTCCAAAGAGCGCCCCGGCCGCATTCGCGGATCCGACCCCAACATCAAGGCGTGGCGCGCCGCCGACGGCGTAAAAAAGATAGAGCCCTGCAAAGCAATAGCAGCCTGCAAGCACCATCGCCCAGCGCCCGGACCAGTCGCGCTGGGCGCGGTCGCTCGCAAAGAGCGCCCCTAACAAGAAGGCCGACATCGGTCCGAAGAACGCCACCACGCCCTCCAAAGTGCGATAGGGCGATAAAGACAAGGCGGCGTTACCCTCGACGAGCGACCAGGGTTGAGGCGCGCTCATCGATTGCGGGTCGCCAAACGCAGTGAAGATCGCCAGCGCCACGAACAAGATGGACGCGAGCACGCTGACGATATTGGCCGCCAAGACGCGCAAGAGGGCGCCACGGCGGGTGAACAAAATCGCAGCGACCAAGAGAGCGAGCAACGTCGCTGACAGCAAAGCGGCGTTTGCGGCGCTGTTTGCGCCAGTGAGAAGCAGCGCCAGAAACACGATGCCCATGACGATGAACGCGCCGACGTTAACGTCCCGCAGTTTGTTCCAAAGCGCCTGCATCTTTCCCCGCTAAGGTGCGAGATTACAGGCAAAGCCTTGGGCGTTCGAGAGCCTTTGTTGGCGGGGCGGCTGATCCTCGCTCATTGTGGCAGGCGCGATTGCGCGATCAGGCGCGCCACGTCATAAGCAGCGCGCATGCCATTATGGGGTGAAAAAAAGAAATCGGGGCCGCAGTTCCTTGATGGACGGGTGGGCTTTGCAATCGGCGACATACATGGTCGCGCCGATTTGCTGGCGCGTATGTTCGATCGGCTCGATCAGCAGTTTCGGGCGATTGATGCGCTCCAGCCTATCGTCGTTCTTGTTGGAGATTATGTCGATCGGGGACCCGATAGCAAAGCCGTCCTTGAGCTTTTGACAACGAAGCGGCCAAGCGGTTTTGAGTGGCGCTTCTTAAGCGGCAATCATGAAGCGGCCATGTTGCGCTTCCTCGATGACCCGCTGGCGGGCCGCGCCTGGCTCGAACACGGCGGTCTGCAGACACTTGCCTCCTATGGTGTCTATCCTCTGCCGAGTGCGGCGGCGGGGGGCGCAGAAATCACAGCGGCCGCCGCTCAGCTGAATGGCTTGATGCCGGACGCCCATCGCGTGTTCTTGCGCACGCTCGAACGCTATGTGGTGCTCGGGGACTATTGTTTCGTGCACGCGGGGATTGATCCCAAGCGTGCGCTCGACGCGCAAAAAGACGCCGACCTCTTTTGGATTCGCGGCCGGTTCTTGGACGATAGGCGCCCGCTTCCGTACAAGATTATCCACGGGCATACGCCGATTTCAGCGCCGTTCCAGGACGGCCGTCGCATCGGCATCGACACGGGCGCGTATTTTTCCGGAACGTTGACCGCGGTGCGTCTCCAGGGCGAGGCGGCTTCGTTTATTGAGGTTCGCTAATCGCTCAAAACGCGGTCGGCCAAGAGGTTAGAGGCTTGGAAGCGGGTGCACGAGCGCGCTAACATGGCATCGGACAAAGAGTTGGGGGTCGCCTCTATGGCTTTAGATGATCTGGCGCGCCGTTCGGTGCTGACCTTGTTGGCGGGGGGGCTTTGCGCCAGTTGTGGCACTTCGGGCCGGATGCCGGCGGGAACCGAACTTCCCCAGGTGAGCTTTTCTGAGTATCGGTTGGGACCCGCTGACCGCCTAAGGATCAGCGTCTATGGCGAAGCCGAACTCACGGGTGAGTTCGTCGTGGCGGCGAACGGGGTCATCTCCTATCCGCTGGTTGGTGATCACCAAGCCGAAGGCAAGACCGTAGCGGAATTCACTGAGTCTCTACGTACGGCGCTTACCCGGTACGTGCTTCACCCGAATATGAGCGTGGAAGTCCTGAATTATCGGCCCTTTTTTATTCTGGGTGAGGTGCAAGAGCCAGGTACTTATCCCTATTCAGCGGGGCTCAACGTCATGAACGCCGTCGCAACGGCTGGGGGATTTTCGTATCGGGCGGACACGCGCCGGGTCTATATTAAGCACGCCAACGAAGTGGCGGAACGCGAATATGTGCTGACCAGCACAACGCCAGTGATGCCCGGCGACACGGTCCGGATCGCAGAAAGACGCTTTTAAGGCGCCAGGATGAATGTCTGTTGGTGGTGACGGGAGCCGTGTCGGAGGCGCCGCACCGTCTGCGCAAAGGCTTTGTTGTGCGTTAGCGCACAAAAGTTTGGCTCGACTTTTCCTTCCCTGGCGTTATCGCTAAGACTAGCGATCAATTAGAGGGGGCGATTATGGCCTATCGCAAGATTGTAGCGGTGTTGGCGGTGTGCGCAGCGGGCGTCAGCTCTGCATTTGGTGCGATTCCTAGCGCTGAAGAAGCGCCAGTGCCGCACCTTCAAGGCGCCGTTTTAGCGGAAATGTCGGCAGCGCCGGCAGGCGATACGGACGCTGTATTGGCCGCCATCACAAGGGCGACGCGAGGCATGCCTTTGCAGATCATCGTCGATGCCGTGTGCCCGCTTGAGCGGGCAAATCTCCGCAGCATCTACGGCGAAGATCAGGGCGCAATTTCGCAAGCGCAAACGACGCTGGCGCGCCAAGAAGTTCGCCAAGGCATCGCCGAAACTTGCCAGATCGCGCAATTGGCGCTGGCGTCCTACGGTGCAACCGGTGGCGTGCCCGCAGGTGGTGCGCCGGGACAAGCCTTCGGCTCGAGTGGAGTGGGCGCGCCCGGCGGCGGTGGCGGCAGCGGTTATACAAACTAGTCGAGAAAGAAAAACGCAACGCAGCGCGCATGGGGCATGGGCGCTGCAGAGGTGGGGCAATGAAGAGGCTTGAAACATCGCTCGCCATTTTGGCAGTTGCTCTCGGTTGGTGGGGCGCATCCGATCAGGCGCAGGCGCAAGACGGTGATAATTTCGATCGCGATCGAAATATCAGCGTCCGTGATCGGCCTCGTCCGGAATACGACGCGCGCGGCCTACCGATGGGCGGTTTCGTGCTTTATCCGGAATTGCAGCTTGCGGCGGAATATACCGATAACGTCTTCGGCACCGACACTAATACCGAAGAGGATTTGATCTGGCACGCCGACCCGAGCCTTGAGCTGCGCTCGCGCTGGAGCACCCACGAACTTAATTTCTCGCTGGCCGCGCCTATGCGCTTTTACAATGACTTCGATCAGGCCAACACCACCGATCTCATTGGCGCCGTCGAAGGTCGGCTCGACATTTATCGCGATTTCTATGTGCACGGGAGTGTCGGCTATGGTGATCGCTCCGAGCCCCTCTCAAGTTCGCCTACGAATCTGCCGCTCGCTGAACCCATTGAATATACCACCACGAATGGGACGCTGGGCGTTGTAAAGGCTTTCAATCGGCTGCGTGTCTCGGGGGAGGCATCCTATGTAAGCTACGATTATGACGACGGGTTGCTCTTCAACTTGACGCCCGTCGATCAAGACGATCGTGATCGCGACGTCCTGGAGGGCGGTGTACGGTTCGACTATGCCGTGAGCCCCGGCACGGCGCTGTTCTTGGCAGTCGGCGCCAATAGCCGCGACTATGATCTCGATCCGCCCGCGGTCATCGTCAACCGCGACTCCGAAGGTTATGAGGCCCTGGTGGGCGCCAATTTCGACATCAGCCACTTGATGCGCGGCGAAATTGGCGTCGGTTATCTTAGTCAAACCTATGATGAGCCTGGCATCGGCGAAAGCTCCGGGCTTGCGGTGCGCACCAACATCCAATGGTTCCCGGATGAACTTGTCACCGTGTCGTTTGGCGCTGCGCGCGAGGTCGGCGACGCGGGCGCCTTTGGCGCGGCAAGCTACATCGCCAACAATGCGAGCTTTGCCATCGACTACGAGTGGCGGCGCAACATCATCTTCGGCATTTCAACCGGCTACAGTATGGACGATTATAACGGCATTGACCGCGAGGACACGCGTTGGTCGGCCGAACTATCTGCTGACTATTTGATGAACCGTGGTGCGGCGCTCTTCTTCCAGGCCGGCCACTATGAGCAGCAATCCACTGGACTGCAGCAAGGCCGCGACTACGACATAAATCGCGCCGTTGTTGGCATTAAACTGCGCCGTTAGGGCGGACGCCGCGCTCGAAGGGCTTGGTTTATGAACGTGATCTCGATTCGACGCGGCAATAGTGAGGAATTGCGCGAGGCGCCTCCGGTGATGGAGGAAGACGGCGCGCAATTGCGACGGCTTTACGGAATCTTCCTGCGGCGTTGGCGGTTGATGGCGGCGGTTGGCGTTGCCGTGTTCGCCGTTGTCATGGCTTACACCTTGCTGAGCCCGCGCATCTATAGCGCAACCGCGCTCATTATGGTCAATCCAGGCCGCGAGCAGGTTCTCTCGCAAGAGCAGATGATTGAGGACGCAGCGCCTTCGTCGGCCGCGGTCGATTCCGAGATCGAGGTGTTGCGTTCAGAGATGATGAGCCTGCGGCTGGTCCGAGCAATGAACTTGGTCGAAGACCCGGAGTGGAACGGCGCGCTGCGGGCGCCTGGTCCGCTGCAAGCAATCCTCGCGCCGTTGGGTGTTTTCTCCGCACCGCCAGCCGCTGATGCCGACGCGAACGGTAACGCTGCCGGCAATGAAGAGGAATTGCGGATCGCCCGGGCCATACGCGGAGCCGTTTCGGTGCGCCGCCGCGGACTGAGCTACGGCATTGAAGTGACAATGGACGCGCGGAGTCCGCGCCGCGCGGCTGAACTCGTCAATCGCTATGCTGAACTTTACCTTGAATCCCAAACGGAAGCGCGGTTCGACGCCTCACAGCGCGCTAACGCTTGGCTCGGCCAGCGGCTTGGGGAATTGCGTCAGGAAGTGCAGGCCAAGGAGCGTGCAGCCGAACAATTCCGCGTCGAGAACGGGCTTTCGATCGCCGCTGGCGGGAACGTCGCGAACGTAGCGCCTCAATCGGCGGAAGTGCAAACAATGCTGGTGCAAGCGCGCGCTGATCTCGCTGAGAAGGAGGCGCGGCTCCGGCAGGTGCAGCAATTGCTCCGCTCGGGCGGTTCGGCCGATACGCTCGCCAACACGCTGACCTCGGAGACCATCCGCGAACTGCGTACGCGCGAATCTGATCTTACCCAGCGGGCGGCTGAATACAGGCAGCGGTATTCTGCCGAGCATCCGACAGTGCTTGCGGCGGAAACTGAACTTCAGAATGTCCGGCAGCGGATCGATGAGGAGATTCGTCGTATCACCAGCAGTCTGCAAAATGAGGTCGAGGTCGCGCGGTCGCGTCTCTACTCGCTGCAGGGCAGTTTCGGCGGCGCCGCCGGCGCCAATGACGAAAATAACGAGGCGGTGATCCGCTATCGCGAATTGTTGCGCGACGCCGCCGCGGCGCGGGCAGTGCAAGAAGATTTCATGACCCGCTCGCACGAGCTTGCCAATCAAGGCGAGCTGCCGGTCGCAAGTTCACGCATCGTCTCGCAAGCAACGCCCCCGGTTGCGCCGTCGAAGCCCAATTTGACCAGTGGGCTCTTGATGGCGCTGTTGCTGGCGGGGCTTGCAGGCGCAGGATTGGCGCTGCTGTTGGAAACGCTCGACGCCTCGGTGTCCTCTGCCGAAGACGCTGAACGCAAGCTCGGCGTGCCGGCGATCGCATCGGTGCCAATCTTGCGTCCGAACGATCTAAAGGCCCTGGCGCCGCATCGGCGCAGTCCCGAAGACTATCTCGTCGACAAGCCAGCGTCGGCGTTCGCGGAAGCGCTGCGTGTTCTCAAGACCTCATTGACGCATGCGCGCGTAGATCGCCGCGCCAAGGTTATCGCCATAACCTCGGCAGTGCCCGAAGAAGGCAAGACGACGATGGCGCTTTGCCTGACGCGGATCAGCGCTATGTCGGGCCAGCGCGTGGTTGTGGTAGATTGCGACCTGCGCCGTCATTCCTTGAGCAGCAATGCGGCCAAGGATGCGCGCGTAGGTCTGCTTGACGTGCTCTCGGGAGATCGCGCGTGGCGCGACGCCGTGGTACAGGATCGTGAAACCTCGGCGGATATTATTCCGGCGCTGGCGACGCGGTTTACGCCACAGGATGTCTTCGATTCACAGGCCATGCAGCGTCTGATCGATGAGCTTCGCGGCGCCTACGATCTCGTTATCCTCGATTCTGCGCCAGTGCTGGCAGTGGCGGAAACGCGTACGATTGCAGGGCATGCGGATCTGGCGCTCGTCGTTGTCCGCAGCACCAAGACGCCGGCCGGTGCAACGCGCACCGCGATCGGCGAATTGCAGCACGCGGGCGCCGACGTAGCGGGTGTGGCAATCAATATGGTCGATCCGCGCCGCCCCGGGCGCGGCACCTATGGCGATAGCCTCTATTACAGCTACGGCCGTTCTTACTATCACAGCTAGACTTGTGCGCTTCATCACAACCGGATGGCGGTTGTGACCGTGATCACGCGCGCGCTGCAACATTGGTGGGCGAAGGTCGTGCTTCAGCGCCGGCAAGATGTTATTTATTTGCTAACAGAGTTTGTTATGGCTAATTTTCTCCTTTGAAGGGTGGGAGAAAATGGCTGATGTGGTCGGCACGTTAAACCAAGCTGCGCGCGGCAAAGTCGCGCCAGCCTCACGGTTCGTTTCGTACAACCCGCATCAGCGTCCGGTTGAGGCGAGGGCGCTTTCGCCCGCCAATGACGGCGCGGCCCCAGCAACGGCGCGTCCGCGTCTTTCTCATTGGCGTAAACGCAGTTTCGATTTCGTCGTCGCGCTCGCTCTTGCTGTCGGTCTGGCGCCGCTGATGGCGCTGATCTGGAGCGCCATTCGCCTCACCAGCCCGGGTCCTGGACTATATTGGTCTGCGCGTGCGGGGCGCGGCGGTCGCGTGTTCATGATGCCGAAATTCCGGAGCATGCGGACGAGTGCGCCATCGGTGCCGCGCGAACTCATGGCCGATCCCGAGACGCAGGTTACGGCGATCGGCCGGATGCTGCGGCGCTGGAGTATGGATGAACTCCCTCAGCTCCTGTGCATCCTCAAGGGCGAGATGAGTTTCATCGGTCCGCGGCCGCTGATGCCGGAGGACCCGGCGCAGTTGGCGCGGATGGCGTTTCCAGAGGCGCTGAGCGTGCGCCCAGGTCTGAGCGGCCTAGCGCAAGTGCGGGGCCGGAACTTAGTCTCGCCGCGGCGTAAAGCCAGATTGGACGCGCTCTATGCGCGAGTGCGAACGGGCCCGTTCGACCTTGAGATCTTCGCGCGCACGCTGTCGGTTCTGATATCGGGCAGGGGCTTTATTTGAGCGCGATCTGTCATCGGCCGCTCGGATTGGAGGCGGGCGAACGCTGGTTCTTGGTCAACGCTCAGACCGGGCGTGAACCCTTGGCGGCGCAGCACCTTCAACGCCAAGGCTTTCGCCCATTCCTGCCGACAACCTGGCGCACGATCCGGCATGCGCGCCAAATCCGTAACGAGCGCACCGCCTTCTTCCCAGGCTATTTGTTCGTGGCGATGGACCTCGATCGTGACCGCTGGCGCTCGATCGACGGCACCCTTGGCGTCGTACGGCTCGTCAAAGCGGATGGCCGTCCTAGCTCCGCGCCTTCAGGCTTGGTTGAGACGCTTATTGAGGCCACCGGCCAAGATGGCGTGCTCGATCTTGCCGGCGGCTCCCTTTGTGAGGGAGACGCCGTGCGCATTATTCGCGGGCCGTTCGCCGATCAATTAGCGATCGTGCAGCAGATGTCCAAGCAGGACCGTGTGCGTGTGTTGCTTTCGATGATGAACCAGCGCGTGCCGGTCGATGTCGTGCGGGCAGATCTAGCCGCGATGTGATTTTCGTCGGTAGCTCTGCGCGCGCGATAAGTGAGCGAGAGCATGGGAGATAGGCGCTGGCCCAGCGCTTGCAAACGAATCTCACGATCCACAAGCGCGCGATCACTAGCTTTATCATGCACGCCCGATCAAAGAGCCACGCGCGCTAACCAGCATTATCGCGCACGCCCGATAATGGGCCGCACGCGTTGGCGACAAACACGCTTCAGGCTAAGCGTCGGCTCATGTCGAAAACTTTGATGACGGCGCTGCGCCTGGCTCTCGCAGGGGCTCTTATCTTTACGCTCTACGCCGCGTTTGCGCCGTCGCCGGATGCGCCGGATATTCTGCTGTGGGATAAGGCCGCGCACTTTGCGGCATTCTTTACGTTGGCGATCCTGGCGGCGCTGTCCTTTCCGCGGGCGCCGCTTCTCGTCATTGGTGTCGCGCTCTCGGTGCTGGGCGCGGCGATCGAGATCATCCAAGGTTTGCCGGCCGTGCATCGAGATCGCGACGTCGTTGATTGGTTGGTGGACACCGCCGCCGTTATTCTCGCGCTGTGGCCGGGGCCGCTGCGCGGCGCCCGCGCGCGGCTGCGTCAGCCTGAGATCGAGACCGAGAGCGCGGCGCCGCCAGATGAGCCTACCGGGCGCTGAACACCGCGCACACGCTGACGACCGTATGATCGTGGCTGTTCGCGTTGTCGGTTATTTCCAGACGGCGGGGCGCGAACTTAGACGTGACACCGTGGGGACCGGCCACATCACAGCGGGAGACCGAAAGGTGGAGCCCGGGTCGGAGGAGCGGACGCAGCTCCTTAAGCAGCCACTGACTTCAGGCCGCGATCGGGACCTGGAGGCTCTAAGCGGCGTCCGGCTCCGGCAGGTCAGATCGTTTTGGGCGTAGGCGGAACCCGGCTACGGCGGGGGTTCTCGTCCTATGCTCGTCACAACGCCCCCACCAACAGATCAGGAGCTCAAGAAAGAAACTCGATAAAGAGAGTCTGGTTCAGAATCAGACTCAGTACGACCCAACGAGCGAACGCGACGGAATTTGCAGTCAGCTCGAGCGTGCCATACGCAAACACTTGCGCTGACCGCGCGTTGCTCGCAGCTAACGGCGCACGCGCTTCAATCGTACGCCCGGCGACTTCAGCGGGTCGCCGATGAATTCAATGCCCTCAGACTCAAGCGCATCGACGACGCGCTCCAGTGTGCCGCCTCGGCTTCCTGGGATGCCATCGCTTGCCTCGAACCTCTGGATGGTCCGTAAGGTCACGTCGGCCAACTCCGCAAGTTGCGCCGCAGAGATCGCGAGCAGTGCGCGGGCGGCCCGAATTTGAGCAGCAGAGGGCATTGAAACCAAAGTGGCGGTGTCGTAAATTACGACACATGACAACTGACGTCCGTGAGGAAGATCACGGTTCGCCGCTTCAACGCAATAGAAAGAGCGTCGCATCGATGTGGGCGCGGTGCCGAGACGCATATTCAGAGAATACGTTGCGTGGCTATGCGGCCGATCTCCGATCTTTTGAGGCTTGGTGCAGCGCGCGGAGCCTCGACTGGATGCCGGCCGCAGCAGGGACGGTGGCTGCCTACATCGACGACGAAGTCGATAAGCTTTCGGCCGCCACGTTGCGGCGTCGATTAGCCTCCATTGGGTTTGCGCACCGCATGTCGGACATCCCGAGCCCAATCAAAGAGAGTGACGTTCGGCTAGCGATCCGCTGACCGGATCCCATCTTGGCGTCCGGATGCACGTTTAGTTCATCGCGGCCTCCATTGCTAGATTTTCGGCGCGCTTCGGCGGCCACGCCGGCATGACGATGGCTTCCGGCGCTGGCGGCTTCCATC
>JADLHI010000480.1 GCA_020848895.1 Hyphomonadaceae bacterium | reverse complement strand
GGCGCGGCCGACTTGAACACGCTTCCCTCGGCGATGGTCGATCACATTGAAATCCTGAAGGACGGCGCTTCGTCGATCTACGGCTCTGACGCCGTTGCGGGCGTTATCAACATCGTGACCGAGCGTGAGCTCGATCACTTCACGCTCGAAGGTCAGCACAATTTCACCGAGCAGGGCGGCGGCAATCAAACGCGCCTGTCGATCACCGGCGGTCATGTGTTTGACGGCGGTCGTCTGCGCGTTAGCGGCGCCGTGGAATATTACGAACGTGACGCGATCACGCGCGGCGATCGCGATTGGGCGAGCTGCAACACGCGTCTGTTCAGCCCGCCGCAAGCGCCGGACTACATCGATCCGCGCACCGGCACGCTGCGCTGCTACACGACCGGCCTCACCGGTGAAAACGGCGTGACGATCAACACGATCGGCACGGGCACGACGGCCGGCGTCGGCGCGACGGGCACGGTTGGCACGACCTTCAACCGTTGGCGTCCGAACTCGGCGGTGCTGACGGGCATTGTCGGCTACGAAGGCGTTGGCGGCGGCTCGACCACCAGCCTCGATATTCGCGACACGTTCGAACCACGTATGCTCAACGTCGATCTCGTTTCGGGCGGCGAGAACTGGAACGCTTATCTGCAAGGCAGCTACGATCTGCATGCGCTGGGCGATGCCGAGATCTACGCTGAAGCGCTGTACTCACGCCGCCAGTCGGTGCAGGTCGGCTATCGTCAGCTCAGCCTCGACTACCCGGACAACAGCCCGCTGTTGCCCTCGCAGCTGTGGACGACGCCGAACTTCTCGAACGCGACGACCTATCCGAACCCGGCGCCGACCAATGTCACGCTGCCGCCCGCTTATGCGACCGGCGTGCGCGCGTTCATCGGCTTCGGCAATTACGACACCTCGCAAGACGTGACGTTCAACCGCTACTTGGCGGGCATCCGCGGCGACTTCCTGCTGCCCGATTGGCGCTACGACTTCTCGGTGACGTACGGCCGCAACGAAGGCGAATACACCTTCGAATCGTGGCTCACGGATCGTCTGTTCCACTCGCTGAACGTCGTGACCGCGCCTGTTGGTACGCCGACGAACCTGGTGCGCAACGTCAACGGCACGAACTACATGTGCGCGGTGACGGCGACGAACCCGGCGTATGGCTGCATTCCCGCGCCGTTCCTCAGCAATCAAGTTGTCGCGGGCACTGACTTCCCGCAGAACTGGGTTGATTGGACGTTCGTGCCGGTGGTGGGCCTCTCGGTCTATGAAGAGCTGACGCTCGCTGGCGCGATCGACGGCCCCGTCATCGATCTTCCGGCCGGTCAGGTCATGGCGGCGTTCGGCATCGAGTATCGCGATGCCGAAATCAACGACACGCCGGACTTCAACAGCGTCAACAACAACCTCTACAACCTGACGGCCTCCACGCCGACGCGCGGCACCGACACGGTGACCGAAGTGTTCGGCGAAGTGGAAGTGCCGTTGCTGGCGGGCCAACCGCTCGCGGATGCATTGTCGTTGAACGTGTCGGCTCGCTACACCGACTATGACTCTTACGGCGCTGACTGGACCCACAAAGTCGGCTTGCTCTATCGTCCGTTCGAGGGGCTGTCGTTCCGCGGCACCCAGGGCACCTCGTACCGCGCGCCGGCGCTGTTCGAGCAGTTCCTGGGCTCCACGACGGGCTTCTTGGCCGCCACGCAAGACCCCTGTAACAATTACGGCGGCCTGCCGGTGACGTCGCAGCGTTACATCAACTGCAACGCTGAAATCGGCAACACGTCGTTCGTCCAAACGCAGGGCGTGACGGTTGTGAGCGCCGGCGGCGCGGCCCAAGGCCTCGAAGCTGAAACGTCTGACAACTACACCATCGGCTTCGTCGTCTCACCGACTGATTGGATTGGTGAGCAGTTCGGCCGCCTCGAGCTCGCGGTCGATTACTTCTCGATTCACGTCGAGAACCAAGTCACGCGCGTTGGCTTCGCCAACCTGCGTTCGCTTTGCTACGACAGCACGAGCTTCCCGACGGATCCGTACTGCTCGTACTTCCAGCGCAACCCGTCGACCTTGGCGCTTCGTGCGTTCGACAACTACACGAACATCTCGAACCAGGAAGCCTTCGGCATCGACTACTCGGCGCGCTACCAACAAGACCTGTTTGGCGGCACGGCGACGGTCAACCTCAACCTGACGCAGTACAAGGAGCAGAGCTTCCAAGTGCTGCCGACGAGCGCCTCGAGCGACTCGAACGGTTGGATCGGTTCGCCGGAATGGGTCGGCGATGTTGCGGTGAACTTCGAGACGGGCCCGTGGGTTCTGCGTTGGGGCACCACGTGGGTCGCAGCGCAAAGCGACGCCGCACGCCGGGGCAACCCGGCTGGCGTCGACCTCGATACGCCGGACTACTACCTGCACAACGTCTCCGTGCAGTACACGCAAGAGGACGGCGATTGGCGTCTGACGGCGGGCGTCCGCAACCTTGAGGACGTTGAGCCGCCGACCATCTCGGCCGGCTTCAACAATCGCGTCGGCAACTCGCCGATCTACAGCGGTTACGACTACTTTGGTCGCCAGTTCTTCGTGAACCTGAGCACCAATTTCTAAGCGTGACGGGGAGGGGCGCCGGTCTTTATGATCGGCGCTGCCTCCCCAGCGGCGCCTCGCTACCACCCGCTTTCTTGAGCCGTTTGGTAGCCCACGCCGCAGGGGCAAGTTGATGCCCCGGAAATCGCCAGGGGCGCTCAAAATGTGCGCTTTTCCTGGTCCCGTCGTGTCCCATTCGTCGCATTCCGGCCACGAATGTGGCCATGGCGTGACTAATTCGTTGACGTTTTCTTAAGCCCCACCGTAACGTCCGTTTCAGACCTAGGAGCACCTGGTGGGTCAGGGGCTTCGTGGGGGAACTTGTTACGCAAGCTTAGGTGGTTGGGCTGACGTTTCGGCCGCTTCCGGCATGTGGGGGAAATCGCGTGTGCCCAGAGGGCGCGCGTCCGGATATTCTTTCTACTGCAGGTAGCGTTGTCTCCGATCCGGGCCCGGTGGGAGATAAGGATGAGCATTAGAAAGAAGCTTGGGCTCTTGGGCGCCACGTTCTTCACGGCCGCAGCCGGTATGGCTGTGCCCGCGATGGCGCAAGACGCACCGCAACCGGCGCAAGCTGGTTCGCAGGCCGAGCCGCAGGAAGAAGAAGTCGTCGTCACCGGTTCGCGCATTCGCCGCGACGAGTTCACGTCGACCGCCCCGATCCAAGTGATCACGGGCGAGACCGCCACGCTGGAAGGTCTCATCGACGCCGGTGAAGTTCTGCAAAGCTCGAGCGTTGCGGCTGGTTCGTTCCAGCTGAACGGCCAGTTCGGCGGCTTCGTCGTCGAAGGCGGCACGGGCATCAACTCGGTTTCGCTGCGCGGCCTCGGCGCCCAACGTTCGCTCGTTCTGCTGAACGGCCGTCGTCCAGGCCCCGCCGGTGTGCGCGGCCAAGTCGGCGCGTTCGACTTGAACGTCATTCCGTCGTCAGTCGTTCAACGCTACGAAATCCTGAAGGACGGCGCTTCGTCCGTGTACGGCTCTGACGCCGTCGCCGGCGTTGTGAACGTCATCACGGTCGATCGCATCGACGATCCGATCATCAACTTCGAAATCAACCAGCCGTTCGAAGACGGCGGTGAATCCTACTCAATCGACGGCGCCTACGGCCTGAACTTCAGCCGCGGCAACGTGGTCATCGCTGGCCAATACCAAGTCCGCGAAGACCTCTCGGTTGGCGATCGCGACTATCTGTCGTGCCCGCAGGATCTCATCTACAGCCCGACGACGGGCGCTCGCATCGACCGGGAGGACCGTTCGATCCTGCGCAACACGAACCTCGCAGGCTGCAACAACATCTACTTCAACACGGTGATTGTCGGAGCCAACCGTTACGTCCCGTCTCCGAACGGGGTCACCACTGGGCCGATCCCAGGTTATCGCCCTCGCGCCAACCGCACCTACGCGCAGGCTCCGCAGG
>JADLHI010000479.1 GCA_020848895.1 Hyphomonadaceae bacterium | reverse complement strand
CGCGCTCAGGCGAACCCGCACGCACAAGTGCGCGCCAACCGCGCTGCAAGCACTTCTCCAGAAGCGGCGGCAACGCCCGTTCGAGGTCGCTTTTCTCAAGGTGGTAGAACCAGAGTTCGGGCATCACCTAATCTCGCGGCGTCGATTTCAGCCCACCACGGCGGCGGACCTGATGATGAAGGTCACGCACCTTCTGCAAGAAGGCATCGGGGACAGCGCCAAAAGACGAGGCGCCCGAAGGCGTCCTCTCAAGGTCGAATCCAGGCCAGTGAAATTCGTTCTGCTCGTCGCAAATCACCCAGGAACGCTGCGCATCGAGGCCCAAGTGATTTTTGATCCGCGGCGGAATCTCAATCGCCGCCCGATCTTCGTTTGGCGACGCATGCGTAATAGGCAACACCGCAAGCAATGGCGAAGTTTCGCCCGAGGCGACGGCGATCACAACGCACGGACGCCATTTGCGGCCCGCATCCTCGCCGCGTTCATGCTCACGCCACCACAAATACCAATAAGGAATGACATCGCCCAAGCCCGGCGCAGAGACAGCGGGGCTCATGAGTTCACTCTTCCATCAAGTGATCCAACTCGGGCCGAAGACGCGGCAACGGCTTGTCCAATTCGACGGCGATCGCCTCGCTGACATCCCAAGCGGGTCCGCTTCGCGCTGCTAGCGCGCGGGCGCGTTGCAACTCTTCGAACTCGCTTTCGGACACAAAGTAACCGAGAACGTTGCCGGTTTTGTTGTTCACAACCTTCACGGGGCTGCGTTGAGCGCTGAAGGACCACTGACCGAACTTTCCTGCGAACTCACTCGAAGACACGCTTTGAAATTTGATCATGATCGGCCACCGACCGGGCGCTCCCGGCGCCACATGCTAGATCCCGACACCAACGGCGGATTGCCGGTCGCTACCAGCGACTTCAGGATGTTCCAGATATTGGCCGTTATCCAGAAAATGTCAAGATTACTCCTCATACCTATTCTGAATCAAACGGTTGAGCAGGCGTACGCCGTAGCCGGTGGCCCAGGCTGGTGAGAGTGGGTCTTCGTAGGGGCCGGACTTCCAGGCGGTGCCGGCGATATCGAGGTGCGCCCAGGGCGTGCCGTCTTTGATGAAGCGCTTCACGAATTGGGCGCCGACGATGGAGCCCGCCACCGGCTTGCCGGCGATGTTCTTCATGTCGGCGTTCGGGGTGTCGATCAGCTTGTCATACGCGGCGCCAAGCGGCAGGCGCCACACGGGTTCGCCTTCGGTTTGCCCGGCGGCGGTGATCGCGTGCGCAAGATCCTCATCGTTCGAGAACATGCCGGCGTTTTCGTTGCCGAGCGCAATGATCACGGCGCCGGTGAGCGTCGCCAGATCGATGAGCGCGGACGGCTCATACTTGTCCTGTGCGTACCAAACCGCGTCGGCGAGGATGAGGCGGCCTTCGGCGTCGGTGTTGAGCACTTCGATCGTTTGGCCCGACATGGTGTTGACGATGTCGCCCGGACGCTGGGCGTTGGCGCCGGGCATGTTCTCGACCAGCGCCACGACGCCAACGACGTTGGCTTTTGCTTTGCGCAATGCGATCGCCTTCATGGCGCCGGCGACAGCGGCGGCGCCGCCCATGTCACCCTTCATTTCATCCATGCCAGCGCCCGGCTTCAGCGAAATGCCGCCGGTATCGAAGGTGACGCCCTTGCCGACGAGCGCGACCGGCTTGGCGCCCTTCGAGCCGCCGTTCCACTTGATGGCCACCAGACGCGCTGGCCGCGACGAGCCTTGCGCCACGCCAAGCAACGCGCCCATGCCGAGGCGCTCCATCGCGGCAGGTTCCAGAATATCGACTTCGCAGCCGATGGTTTCGAGATCGCGCAAGCGCTCGGCGAAAGTTTCGGGATAAAGAACGTTCGGCGGCTCGCTCACAAGATCACGCGCGAAGAACACGCCCTCGACAATCGCCGCGTCCTTTTCCGCGCGCGCCTTGGCGGCGGCGGGACCATCCATCGAAATTTCGACCGTCGTCAGCGACGGCTTTTGATCCGGCTTCAGCTTGGTGCGGTAGGTGTCGAAGCGATAGGCGGCAAGGCGTGCGCCCATGGCGGCGTGTGAACCGGCTTCAGCTTTCGAAACACTGGGTAGCGCATCAGGCTGCAGCACGAGCTTTTCGGCGCCCGAGGTCAGCACCCGCTTCACCGCGTGTCCGGCCCAGCGTTCCACCGCCAAGCCGTCCGCCGCATCCGGCTTGCCGACGCCGATCACCAGCACGCGGGCGAAATCCACACCATCCGGCGCCAGGATATCGGTGACCTGCCCGACCCCGCCCTTGAAGTTCGCGGCTTTCATTGCCTTGGCGATACGACCACTCGACGCTGTATCTAGCGCCTTGCCGGCGGCGAGCAGTTCGCCTCCGTCCGTCGCCATCACCGCCACAACGTCGCCGCCACCGGCGGTCACAAAACGGATGTCCATGAATTCCCCATGTCGTCAGTCGGGAAAGGGAAGACGGGACAACGCCCGCTTCAACCTTGGTAAGGCGCTGTGGTAGCCATGCCCGAAGCAATTGAAAAGCTGAGTGCGGCGGTTAGGCACGGAATGGGCGCCGGCGCACTATTCTCAGGGACGCGATGAACACGATTTCCGCTTATGTGTTCCGGCAGGCGCTGGGGCCGCTGCTGGCGATCCTCGGGGCGCTGGCCGCGATCGCGATCCTGACGCAGGGCCTCAACCAGCTCGACATCATCGTCACCAACCGACGCGCTGGCTTCGCTTTCGCGTGGGTGACGCTGCTGGCCTTGCCTCAGCTCATCTCGCTCATCCTTCCAATGGCGGTGTTCATTGCCGTCGTCTACGCGCTCAACCGGATGCACAGTGAAAGCGAGATCGCGGTGCTCTATGGCGCGGGCGTTTCGCGTCAGCGCCTGGCGCGGCCGATCATCCAGCTGGCGACCATCGCCGCGGTCGTGCATCTGGTGATCAATGTCATCGTGCAGCCTTGGGCGTTCGAGGAACGGCG
>JADLHI010000478.1 GCA_020848895.1 Hyphomonadaceae bacterium | reverse complement strand
GATCGTGTTGGGCTATTGCGCGGGTGTGCGGATCAGCGAGATCGCCCATCTTGAGCTGCGCGATGTCGATCTCAAGGCTGGCGCCATCACCATCCGCGAGACCAAATTCTTCAAATCGCGCATTCTGCCACTGACCGACAGCGTCGTTGCGGCATTAAGTGATTATCTCGATGCACGGCGCCGCATCGGCGCGCCGCAAGGGCCAGATGCCGGTCTGTTCTGGCATCAGCAAAGATCGGCGCGTTACCACCGCAACAGCGTCGCTCATTCGCTCATCGACGTGCTGCGCCGCGCGGGCCTCAAGCCTCCGACCGGCAAGATCGGGCCGCGCATTCACGATCTACGCCATTCCATGGTCGTCAATCGCATCACCGCCTGGTATCGCGCCGGCGTCAATCCGCAGGACAAGCTCGCCCATCTCGCCACCTATCTCGGTCACCGCGACATCAATTCGACGCTGGTCTACATCACCGTCACCCAAGAGCTGCTGCAGGAGGCCGGTGAGCGATTTCGCCGCTTCAGCGCCCCCCATCTTCATGTCGCGGGAGGTCAGCCATGAGAGTGGCCGATCCCTTTCCCGAATTGTTGCGCGCATTCTTCTGCGATTGGATGGTCGAGCAGCGCAATGCATCGCCGCACACGATCCGCTCCTACCGCGACACGTGGCGTTTATTCCTACGCTTCGTCGCCGATCGGTGCGGACGCCCTGTCGCCAAGCTCGCGTTTGCGGATTTGACCGCCGCCCAGGTCGCTGCTTTTCTGCTGCACGCCGAAGAAGCGCGGCGCGACACGATCGGCACACGCAATTGCCGTCTGGCGGCGCTGCGCAGCTTCTATGGTTTCGTCGCCGGATGCGAACCACAATTGGCGGCCCAATGCGCGGGCGTGCTGCGTATCCCGAGCAAACGCGCACCGATCCATGCGCCGGTCTATCTCGATCCCGGTGAGGTCGCGTCGATTATCGCCCAGCCTGATCGTTCGACGCTTGAAGGCCAGCGCGATCACGCCTTGCTGTCGTTTCTATACAATACTGGCGCACGGATTCAGGAAGCCCTCGATCTCACTCCGAAGTCGGTGCATTTCGAGGCGCCGGCCTTCGTCCGGCTCTACGGCAAAGGCCGCAAGGAGCGCATCTGCCCGTTGTGGCCGGAAACGGTCGCACTGTTGAAAGCGCTGCTTAAACGCTGCCCCAGAGACGCTGATGAGCCGATCTTCGTCAATCGCTATGGCGCGCCGCTTGGCGCTTCCGGCGTGCGTTTCAAATTGGCCGAGTCCGTCGCCGCCGCAGCGAAAACGACGCCAAGCCTTGTGTCAAAGAAGGTGACGCCGCACAGCTTTCGCCATTCGACCGCTGTCCATCTCGTCGCCGCCGGCGTCGACATCACCGTAATCCGATCTTGGCTTGGGCACGTCAGCCTCGACACCACCAACCACTACGCCCAGGCCAATCTGGAGACCAAACGTAAGGCGCTGGATCGGCTTGAAGCGTCCGCCCATCCCGCCAGACCGCCGCGCTGGAAGTGCGACGCCGGCGTGATGGCGTGGCTGGATACACTCTGAGGGAGGCGAAAATAATGTGAAGGACGCGTGCCGCGTCCTTCAGCAAGAACAACGTGATGTTCGTGTTCCTTCACATTATTCGCTGCTGGTGATTACTCGAAAAATGCCGAGCTCGGCATTTGCCCATCCAGTGGCCGATATACGAGGCGTGATCGCTGAGATGATCCGGCGGCAAATTAAGGTGTGCGCCCAGGATCGAAGCGCCGATCTCGGCGCAATATCCTGACAGTCCAGCCGAGGCCGGAACGATTTCCACAGTTTGTCGGGCCATCACGCAGCCTCCTGGCTGCGTGATGGCTGCATCGAATGCATCCAGTCGGCGGCTTGCTGAGCCTTCGACGCAGCCGTGAAAATGGCGCGCGGGTCCGACTTCAAGACTTCCATCCACGACGCCAGGTATGCGGCGTGATCGGCGCGCGGTTCGTGCGCGAGACCGAGGTCGGCGAGCACGAAACTCGCAGTCAATTCTGCAATCGCTTCGTCCATCGCATACGCAAACGAACCGAAGCGGCCCGTAAGATCGCGGTCAAGCCGATGCCTGGCGCCCGAAGCATGCGCGTGCTCATGTACGGATACCGATGCATGAGAGACCGCGTCCTTAAAGCGCTCGAACGGCGGAAGGTGCACGGTGTCGGTCGATGGCTGATAATAGGCCATGTCGCCGCCGACTATGATCGGCACTCTCAGCGCAGCGATGAACGCCTCAGCGTGGGCGATGCGTTCGCCTTCAGCGAGACGCGGAACCTCGGGCGGCGAATACCATCAACCTGCGCAATGTTAAAAAGCGAGAAGCCGCGTGCGAACATGCGCGAACGCTTCGATTGACCGTCATCATCGCCGTCTTCAGCGTCGCCATTCTCGGTGCGCTTCCAGAACACAGCGAGCGTCGCGCGCTCGCCTTTGCGCACTTGGGCGCCGAGCCCCGCCCAACAGCGATACGTGCCCCAAAGGCCATGGGTATAGCGTGCTTCTTCGGCGGCGGCCCAAAGGGCGAGAATATTGAGCCCGCGATAGGCGACGCCGGTGGCGACGTTGATGGGGCGTGCGGCGGGAGAACCGTCATGGTGCCACGGCATGCGCCAAGTCCCGGCGCCGCGCTCGATGGCGGCGAGAATGTCAGCGGTGATGCGCTCGTAAATGCTGGCGCGTTGAGAAGATGGCATCGGTGAAGCTCCGACAAGTCCGCCGGAGCCGATCTCCGACAGCGGAGCCTTGAAAGCGGCGCTGATGAAGCGCCGGCGCGCACCCGCCAAACCCATGAAGGGGCGGGCCGCAACGAAGCGGAGGACGGCGCGAGCCGTTGCGCGGCGGCGCGAGCGCCGCACGCTCCGCCTATTTGTCGGAGATCGGGCGGGACGGTCGCGCGTCGATGGCGTCTACAACGACGCGATAGCGGGCGACATCAGCCTTGAGGATCGTCCGCTGCGCTGGTGAGAGACGCTTCTCCTTGAGCATGCCGGCCGCGTCATCACGCGCTTTGGCCCAAACCGAGCGATGGCGGGCGGTGAAACAGGGTTGGGACAGCGCGTCGGCTCGCAGAGCGCCATGGCCGGCGTGTCGCGCTCGACATCAGTGGCGCGCTTGAGACAAAGCGCATGCGCGGGATCGAAGAAGCAATCTGCCAGCGGGCCGACATGCAGCGTGCGGGCGAGATCCTTGAGCAAGGTCCGCAATCGCGCGCGGTCGGCGATCGCGCCGGGAAGCGGCGACAGCTCGGCCGCCGCCGTCTCGAGCGACTGCTTCCCGCGCTTCGATGCTGGGCCGGATAGAGAAAGCCCATCCTGATGGGCGTCGAAATAGCTCATGATG
>JADLHI010000477.1 GCA_020848895.1 Hyphomonadaceae bacterium | reverse complement strand
TCAGGTGCTCGCTGCGGATCTGCTCGATCGGGATGATCGTGAAGAAGAGCCCGCTTACGACCCAAAAGACGATTTGCACTCCGACGAGGAGCGCGAGCCATTTATGTACAAACGACGCCAAACGCGCAAGATTCACGGATGTCCCCCCCAGTTTACGTTAGCCTACATCGTCGTAGGTCCTCGCGAGCGCGCGTATCTTATTGATGCCCTGGCGGATGCTCCATATTGGGCATGTCCGACATGTCGTGATCAGGCGTAGTTTGCGCGGGCGCGGGGGCAGGTGTGGGCGCTTGCTCAGCGCGAGGCCGCCGTGGCGCCGGCGTGCTCGGTGCGGGCGTTGCCGCCGGTTCGGTCGCCGGCGCCGTCTCTGCGGTTTGCGGCGCGGTGACCGCGGGCTCTTCTGCAGCGACAGTAGCAGTTGACGAGGGTGCGTCTTGATTGGATGCTGGCTGGCATGCCGCCAGCGCGGCGGCGGCGAGAGCAACGATCGCGAATCTTCTCATCTTAGATGTCCTTTCGGATGTTCAAAACCAAGCGCGGATGCCAAAGACCAAACGTGTGTCTTCCGCGTCTTCACCCCTCGCCTCAACGTAATCGCGCGTGTCCCCGAAGCTGCTTGACCATTCGATCCCGACATAGGGCGCGAATTCGCGCCGGATTTCGTAGCGCAAGCGCACGCCCAGCTCTGCGTTCGTTAGGCCAGAGCCCGTGGCAAGTTCGGGAACGTCCTCGGCCGAAAAGTCGACCTCGGCACGCGGCTGCAGGATGAGGCGCTGTGTCAAACGCAGATCGTATTCGGCTTCGGCGCGTGCGCTGAACTCGCCTTCATTCGACAAGAACGCGGCGACGTCGACCTCGAACCAATAGGGCGCAAGACCCTGGACGCCGACGACAAGATCGGTGCGATCGGCGTCGGGGGTATAACGCTGGCGAACGCCCGCTTGAAAGTCAAAGTAGGGGGTGAACGCGCGACTGTAGAGTGCTTCGATCTCGCCGCTTTCCAGTTCGCCGTTGATGGCGCCCTCGCCTTCGCTCTTCCACCAGAAGCGATTGATGTCGCCGCCATACCAGCCTTGTGCGTCCCAGACATAGCCATCCGCGCCCTCGCCGAAAGTCGCCTCAAGACGATCGAGGATGACCACGCTTGTGAATATGTCTCCGTTCTCGACGAGCAATTGCTCGCGCGCGGCGGCCATTTGTTGAGCATCGAAGTAAAGATCGGCCGCGTGCGCGGGGCCTTCGCCTGCAGCAGCCGGAGGCGGCGGCTCGGGTGGACGGCCCGCATTGTCAGCGCTGGTCTCAACATTGGGCAACATGGTCATGGCTGACATGTCGTGACCGGCCTCGCCTGGCGGCGTTTGCGGCCAGGCCATCTCCGGCATTGTCGACATGTCATGCCCAGCATGGGGATCAGGCGGGGTTGTCTGTGGCGCAGTCATGCCCGGCATGTCGTGGCCGGCGTGTGGATCGGGCGTTGCAGGCGGCATGGTCATGCCAGGCATGTCATGGGCCGTTTGCGGATCAGGCTCTGTGGCCTGCGGCATGCTCATGCCGGGCATCGCATGCCCAGCATGCGGATCGACAGTTTGCGCGGGTTGCGCAGTCGTCGGAGGCGTTTGTTGGTGGCCGGAATGATCGCTTGTTTGCGCAAGCGCCGGGCTTGCGACCGCGAGCACAAGCGGGGCGAGGGTGGCGGCGAAAAATCTCACGAGACGTCTCCGTCAAGCGGACGGATGGTCACGACGTTGAACATGCCCGCGTGCATGTGAAGCAGGAGGTGGCAATGAAACGCCCAATCGCCAGGATTATCGGCGGTGAGATCAAAAGTCACCTTGCCCCCCGGCGCGACATTGACCGTGTGCTTCAAGGGCTGGTGACCGTCATGGCCGTTGACCAGTTCGAAGAAGTGACCGTGGAGGTGAATGGGATGCGACATCATTGTGTCGTTGACCAGCGTCACGCGCACGCGCTCGTTCCGCTCAAACCGGATGGGCTCGACCAGTTCGCTGAAGCGGCGCCCGTCAAAGCCCCACATGAAGCGTTCCATATTGCCGGTGAGGTGAATCTCCATCGTGCGCGAGGGCGCCCGGCGGTCGCGATTGGGTGCGAGGGCGATAAGGTCGGTGTAGACGAGCACGCGATGATCGACATTCTCGAGCCCAAGCGGGCGCTCGCCCATCCGGTTTTGGGGCATCGGTGAAATCGTTTGCACGCCGACGCCAACCGCCATGTCAGGCGGCGCGTTCTCTGCATCGCGCATGTTCATGGCGGAGTGACCGCCAGCGCTGTGATCTGCGGCGCCCATTTGCATGCCGTCCATCTGCATGCCGCTCATGTCCATGCCAGAATGGTCCATGCCAGAATGGTCCATGCCAGCCATGGCGCCGGACATGTCGTGGTTCATGCCGCCCATTCCGCCCATGTCCATGCCCATGTCGCGCATGGTGAGATTGGGGACTTCGCGTAGCGGCGGGACTTCTCCGCTCATGCCAGGCCGCGGCGCCAAGGTGGCGCGGCCCATGCCAGAGCGGTCTATGGCTTCGGAGACAATGGTGTAAGCGCGGTCTTCGGTTGGGGTGACGATAACATCGTAGGTTTCAGCGACGGAAATTTGGAACTCATCGGTTTCGACAGGTCGCACATTTTCGCCATCGGCTTGGACGACGGTCATGGCGAGGCCCGGAATGCGCACGTTGAAGATCGACATCGCCGAGGCGTTGATGATGCGTAACCGCACGCGCTCGCCGGGACGGAAGAGACCTGTCCAGTTTTCGGCAGGCCCATGGCCATTGATCAAGTACGTGTAGGTTGAACCGCTGACGTCGAGCACGTCGCGCGGATCCATGCGCATGTCAGCCCACATGCGCCGGTCGGCGGCGCTCATGCGGTCTTCGCCTGAAAGAAGGCCGGCCACCGTCGTGCGCTGATAATTGAAATAGCCGGGGCTTTGCTTAAGGCGCGCCAAGATCTGGTGCGGATGCATGAAGCTCCAGTCCGACAAGACGAGCACGTGTTCGCGGTCGTATTCGACCGGATCGCGTGAAGCCGGATCGATGATGATCGGTCCGTAGTGGCCTAATGCTTCCTGCAGGCCAGAATGGCTATGATACCAAAACGTTCCGGCCTGAACGATCGGGAACTCATAGACGAAGGTTTCGCGAGGACGGATGCCCGGAAAGCTGATGCCCGGCACCCCGTCCATCTGGAAGGGAAGCAGGACGCCGTGCCAATGGATCGAGGTGTCTTCGTCGAGTGTGTTGGTGACTGCCAGGCGCACGTTCTGCCCTTCTCTCAGCCGTAATAGCGGCGCCGGCAGCGTGCCGTTGATGGTCACGGCGTGTCCGGTTCTGCCGCCTACCGTAAAAGGTGAGCGGCCGATGCTCAGCGCCACATCTGGGCCGGCCAAGGTCGTCATGGCGGGCGCGATCCCGGGCGAGCCTGTCTGCGCCCAGGCAGGCAGCATGCTCTCTAAGGCGAGCCAGCCAGCTCCTAGGCTCGCAGCCTTCAGTAGCGATCGACGGTCGAGGGCCTTGCGCACCAATTTGCTCCACTCTGAGAAAAACCCGACAGTATCTTAGGATACGCGCGCGTCCGCGCGATCCCTCAGGCCTTACGCCTGAGAGTGACGCCAGGATGCGTGAAATCGGCAACCGGGGCGTAAACGCAAATGGATGCAGCACCGAAAAAGGAGAGGCGTGGATGCTGAAGAAATTGGTCGTCGTCTTTGTCGCAGCTTGGGCCATGGCGGGCGCAGCGGCAGCCCAGCCCAGCGCCGACGAGGCGGCCGTGGAAGCGGTCCTCTCAGGCTACCGGCAAGCGGTTGAAGCCCGCGACGGCGAGGCGGCCGCACGCTACTTCTGGCCAGACTCGCAAATCTTCGAGCAAGGTGGCGTCGAGGGCGATTTCGCCACCTACCTCGCTCACCACTTAGGGCCCGAACTGCACGAAATCGCCAGCTTTGATTTTGACGGCCTTGAGACCGACGTCGAAGTGGTGGGGGATCTGGCTTACGCCAGCGAAGTCTATACCTACGGAATCACGTTCCCTGAAGCCGCAGCGCGCGCGCCGATTTCACGTCGCGGGGTCGCCACCAGCGTGTTGCAGCGCCGCGGCGGGGTGTGGCGTATTGTCATTTATCATTCCTCTGCGCGTGCTCCCCGACCACCAGCAAATTAAAGC
This sequence comes from Hyphomonadaceae bacterium, assembly GCA_020848895.1. Taxonomy (GTDB): domain Bacteria; phylum Pseudomonadota; class Alphaproteobacteria; order Caulobacterales; family Aquidulcibacteraceae; genus Vitreimonas. The sequence goes on along the minus strand of JADLHI010000477.1, from coordinate 1,235 downwards.
CGCGGGGCAATCAGCGCTGGCCCTCTCTCGTCTCGTGCGAGGGTAAGCGGTCTTGGGGGGATCGGAACGCGGCCACGTGCTGGCGCCAGAAGCCCCGTGGGTAATTTGCGTCACGCAGACCCAACTCGTCCGCGGAGACGCCGCGACGATCGTCATGCGCTGTTCCGAACAACCAATCCCAAACGAGCAAGACCTCGCCGAAATTAACTTGGGCGTCCTCGTAGTCACGCTTGTGGTGCCATCGGTGCATGTCCGCGACGCCGAGCAGGCGGCGGATTGGTCCGAGCGTGTAGTCGATATTGGCGTGCTGGAATGCGAGATGCACCGGCAGGATCGCAAACCATGCCGCAAGCGCTGCCTGCGGCGCGCCGAGTGACGCCACAGCAGCAAGGCCAGGCGTCGCCAGAAGGAGCGCGCTCACCAAATGGCGGCGCTCGCCGTTCAGCCAATAGAGACGTTCGGGGCTATGATGTGGCTGATGGAAACGCCAAAGAATTGCCGAGCGATGGCTCCAGCGGTGCATCCAATAGAGTCCGAAATCGACAATAATTCCGACGCCGAGCACGCTCGCCCAGAGCGGCCATGCGTTGGGCCAAAGTCCGAGCGACAGCGCCGCTGCACTAAGCGGGTAGATGAAATGCACGCTCGCCTGAATGAGGAGAGCGCCCATGAGATTATACTGGATGTCAGCCCAGAGATCGCCGTGGTTCTTGGTCCAGGCTTGTTGATAGGGCGAAAGCCGCTCCAGTGCTCCAATCACAAGCACGCCCGCGAGCGTCAGGACGGGCAAGGCATTGGCGGCCTTCGGCGAGGCGGACAGCGTTACCGCGCCAATGAATACGATCCCGATGACGAACGGGTAGGCTAGATAGCGAACAGCAAGGCGCATGGGGATCTCCTCGCGCCAAGGTGACTGGAGCCGCCCCTTAAAGCTTGAACGAAACAGCTACGTTTCGTCGAATTTCATCGCGCCCGTGATGGTGAGCGGGCTTGCGCCAAACATGCGCACGCAAGTGCGCGAGAAGTGAGCCTGGTCTGCAAAGCCGCCATGATGGGCGGCCTCGGTGAGCGACAATCCCTGGGCGATGCCGGTCATGGCGCGCCGCAGCTTCGACCAAAGCAGGAAAGACCGGATCGGCATCCCGATTTCATCGCGAAAAAGATGCGCGGCGCGCGATTGCGAGAGGTTGAGAGCGCGCGCGATTGCGCGCGCGTCAAGGGGCGCCTCGCTCTCG
>JADLHI010000508.1 GCA_020848895.1 Hyphomonadaceae bacterium | reverse complement strand
TGGCGCTTGGTCGCCAGGATCTCGTTCTCGACGCGCTGGACGTTGGCTGCGCGCTCGGCCTCGGTCTGTCCGTCACGGCGTGCCGCTTCGATCTTGGCCCGCGACTCGTCGTCGATCAGTTTCAACGCATCGGTCGTGGCCTGCCGCCGCAGCGTGGTCTGCTGGGTCAGCGCATCGGTCAGCAAAGCTGTCGACTTGGTGATCAGCGCGGCTTCTGACTGCTTCGAGATTTCCAGCGCGGATTGCTCCTGCTGGTAGCGTGCCTTTACCGCCTCAATCTGGCGCTGCAGGTTGGCTTCGACGATGGACGTCAGGCCCTTGTAGGCCTCGGCCATCTTGGCAGTGGCGTCGTTGACCGTCTGGTTGGCCTTGCCGACGGCCTGCTCAACCTCACCGAGGCGAGATTTCAGCTTCTCCAGGGCACCGTGGACGGCCTCGATGCCACGCCCGACCGCTTCCTGGGTGCCCTGACGCACAGCCTCCAGCCGCTTGGCGATCTCTTCGGCAGCGGTGGCGGCGGTGTTCATCGCGCCCTTGGCGGCGTCCGCCCCCTTGGTCGCGTCGGCGTACATCTGCGCGAAGATCTGGTTCATCTCCGCGAGGCGGGCCTGATGGCGCTTGGTGGCCTGCTCGATGGTGTCCGACGTGAAAACTGCCTTGAAGACTTCCCAGCGGTACTGCAGTTGCTCGATGCCTTTCATCAGCATCTCGACCATGAAGATGCCCGCCTTGCGGACGATCTCGAACTTCTCCGACAGCCACGTGCCGATCTCCCAGCCGACCAGGAAGGCACCCAGCACGGCGAACGCCGTCTTGAGCACGCCGACGCTGGCCACGGCCGCCGACACTGACAAATTGGCCGTCGTCCAGGCGGCAGCAGTGGCACTGGCCGCCGTCACGGCCGCCGCACCAGCGGTCTGCCACGCGGTAATGAGCGCCGGGATCAGGCGGTAGATCAGCACCGCCAGCCCGACCTCGGCGATGCGCTTGAGCCACTGCATCACCGTGTCGAGGTTGTTGGCGAGGAAGGTCAGCGCCTCGGCCAGCTTCTTGGTCAG
>JADLHI010000476.1 GCA_020848895.1 Hyphomonadaceae bacterium | reverse complement strand
GCGCGGCCGCGGACTTCCATGCCTTGGGCGCGTTCGAAGGCGCGGATGGCGTCGCGGGTGCGGGCGCCGATGACGCCGTCGGCGCGGCCGGCGCTGTAGCCCATGCGGTTGAGCAGACGCTGCAGTTCGCGGATGCCGGCGCGCTGCAGGCCGTGCGGAACGCGCGCGGGTTCGGGCTGCGAGATGCCGGCGCTTTGGCGCACGCGCGTCAGCAGCGCTGCGGTTGGGAAGCCATCGGCGGGCAAGTTTTGCGCGGCTTGGTAATTGCGCACGGCGCGGCGGGTGCCGGAGCCGAAGAGACCGTCGGGGTTGCCGGAATCGTAGCCGAGGCCGTTGAGCAGCGTTTGCAGCTCAACGATCTGCTCGCGGTTGAGCGAGCCGGCGGCGCGCGGCCAATCGGAGACCAAGCCGCCGCGGCCATCGAAGGCGCGCGCGAGCAAAGCCACAACGAGCGCGTAGCGATCAGAATTGTTGTAGCGGCGGATGACTCCGAAATTGTGATAGAGCATGAGCGCGGGGCCATTGGCGCCGGCGGGCAAGAAGAGTTGCGCCGAGAGATTGGTTTGATCCCAGGCAACGCCGTCGATGCGGCGCACGCCGCGTTGTGACCAATCGGCGATCGGACGCATGGTTCCGTCCGCAAGCGCGTAGTCGAAATTCGATGGCAGCGTCACTTCTTCGAAGACGGGCTCGTCACGGCGCCAGCCGCGATCTTGCAGATAATTGCCGATGGAGGCAGCGACATCGCCGCGATTGGTCCAGATGTCGCGATGACCATCGCCGTCCCAATCGACGGCGGTGGTGAGATAGACGTCCGGCATGAATTGCGGTTGGCCGAGCGCGCCTGCCCATGAGGAGCGGAGCTGGCTTTGATCGGCGAGGCCGCGCTCCACCATTTCGGCGGCGGCCATCAGGTAGCCTTCGAACTGTTCGCGGCGGCGGCCTTCATAGGCGAGCGTCGCCAGCGCGGTTTGCACATCCCAGTTCAGATCGGCGCCGCCGTAATTGCTCTCCAGGCCCCAGATGCCGAGGATGATGCCTTGCGGCACGCCGTAGCGTTGCTCGACAGCGGTCAGCGTCGATTGGATTTCGGTTTTGAGGGCGCGGCCATCATTGATGCGGCGCTCGGTGACGCGGTTGGTGACGTAGTCCCAGACCGGGCTGACAAATTCAGGCTGGCGCTGGTCGAGTTCGATGACCCGGTCGTCGGGGACAACCCCGGCCAGGAGGCGGCCGATCACGGCGGGGTCCCGCCCCCGCTGGACGGCGCGGCGGGCGAACTCGTCGCGCCATTCGTCAAAAGCCCGGTTGCCGGAGGTCTGGAAGGTGGGCGGCTGGGGCGTCTGGGCGATGCCCGTCGAGGGGCCGCAGGCAATCGCCAGCGAAACCGCAGCGGCTAGGATCAAGGCACGCGCCATCTTCAGATACCCCTTCGTCATCAGCCTCCAACGCCCTTAGGGTGCGTCGGGGGCCGCATCAACGTCCCCACATTGACTTACGTATGGGGGCCCCTTAGAAGCCCCGCTTCCAATTCGCCCCGGAATTTCGGCCATGAAAGTCAAGTCGTCGCTCAAGTCGCTCAAGGCCCGTCACCGGGCTTGCCGGGTCGTGCGCCGCAAGGGCCGGGTTTATGTCATCAACAAAGTTGATCCCCGGTATAAGGCCAAGCAGGGCTGAATTAGGCCCCAATTGAAGCTCACAGGCGCCCGCGAAGCCCTCGCGGGCGTTGTGAATTTCAGGTAAGATGAATTCGATTCATCGCATTATGGACCGCCGGTTTTTCATCGCTGTAGCTGCCGCCTTCGCGCTCGTTGCGTGCAACGCCGGGCCGAATGCGCCGACGCGCGCCGATCCGGAGCTGGATGCGCTGTTCATGCAGCTGGCCCAGGCCGAGGATCAGCAGCAGGCCGCACCGATCGAGCAAGCGATCTGGGCGCGCTGGGCCGATAGCGGCTCGCCGACGGTGAATATTCTCCTGGAACGCGCAAACGCGGCCGAGACGGCGGGCGACGCCGAGCTGGCGGAGCGCTTCCTGGATCAGGCCTCCGACCTCGCGCCGGACTATGCCGAGACCTGGAACCGCCGCGCCAACCTCTATTACTCGACCGACGATTATCCGGGCGCCATCGCCGCGATCCAGGAAACGTTGAAGCGCGAGCCGCGTCACTTCGGGGCGCTCGCCGGGCTGGGCTTGATCTACGAAGAGCTCGGCCAGCAACGCCAGGCGCTTGAGGCGTTCCGCGCCGCGCTGGTGATCCATCCGCACTACGAAGTCGCGCTGCAAGGCGTGCGTCGTCTCGAACCGCGCGTCGACGGCCGCGAGGCATGATCTTCTGGCTGCTGGCGATCGCTGCGGCGATCGTGGCTGTTGCTTATGCGCTGGCAGCGAACGCGCGCGCGTATGTGCGACGCACGGATGCGCGGTTTCCGCCGACGGGGCGCTTTATCGACGCCGACGGCGTGCGGCTGCATGTGCGGGAGGCTGGGCCGCTTGGGACACTTGGATCAACGGCGTCCACGCCCGCCAATGGTTCAGAACTGACCACCGATGCCGGCGAGAGCGCCGGCGGTCCAAGAAGTCCGAGGCTGCTTCTGATCCATGGCGCGAGTTCGAACTTGCTGGAATTGTGGGGGCCGCTGGCGGAGGAGTTCTCCCCGCTTCATCGCGTGATTGCGTATGACCGGCCCGGCATGGGGCATTCGCAGCGCGCCAAGCGCGATGCGCACACGATGGCCTCGCAAGCGAAATGCGCGGCGCGTGTGCTGGAGCAAACCGGTGAAGAGCCGGCGATCATCGTGGCGCATTCGCTGGGCGCGGGCGTGGCGTTGCGGCTGGCTTTGGATCATCCGCACTTGGTCAG
>JADLHI010000475.1 GCA_020848895.1 Hyphomonadaceae bacterium | reverse complement strand
GGCGTAGCTCAGCGTCTCGCCAAACACCCATGCCGAGTTCTCTGAGCCGTTGGTTGTGCGGCAGCAGCGCAGACGCCGATACGGCCGCGCATATCCATGCCAAGATGAAGAGGATCGCGGCGCCTTTGCCGACGATGCCCAAGGCGGCGAATTGCGCTTCGGTCATCCACTGAGGCCCCGCAAACCCTCGCCTCTGCCGCAGCGGATCGCTTCTTTTGGCGTGATGATCCAATCGAGGTGCGCGTCGTGGGGGCCGGTGGGGACGACGCCCATTTCTTGTTCCGCGTATGCAAGACCAACGGCGATGGCGCCGTGGGCGCGGTAAAGGTTGATGATGCGGTCGTAGTGGCCGCCGCCTTGGCCTAGGCGCCTGCCGGCGCGGTCGAAGGCGAGCAGCGGGATGAGGAAGAGGCGCGGCGATAGATCGGCGCCGTCGGCGGGTGGCGATGGCACGCCGAACGCGTCGGGGCGCAAAGTTTCGTTGCCGCGCCATTGCAGGAAGCGCGCGGGGCCTTGGCGGCTTTCCATGCGCGGGAGCGCGACGGTGCGGCCGGCTTTGGCGAGCGCGGCGAGCAATGGGCGGCCGTCGATCTCGCCGCCGACGGGCCAGTAGCCGGCGACGGGTGAGAGCTTCGCCAGTTCGAGCGGGAAGTTTTCGATCAGCTTCAGCGCCGCGTCGCGCGGTTCGACCGCGTTGCGCTCGGCCCGCATCAGCATGCGGGCGTCGGCTTTGGCGGCTTCGAGATCTTGATCGTTCATCGAGGCGTCCCGCCAAACTGCTCACCCGCCTGCGGGGGAGCTGTCAGCGCGCGCAGCGCGATGACTGAGGGGGCGAGAGCCATATTCTGAAACGAACTTACCCCCTCCGGCTCGCTGCGCTCGCCACCTCCCCCGCTTGCGGGGGAGGAAGGTTGGGCGGCACCACATGCGCCGTAAGGAATGCTCATCCTCTCGAACCCTAGACAACTAGGTGGGCGCCAGGTGCTGCAGACCAGGGTCCGCGACAGAGCCAGCTCCCGAGAGAGATGATACGGTCCCAGGGATGAAAGCGCCTCTCGAACGCCGCAGAAACCGCCCGCGTTGAATCTAATGCGAGAAGCGCGCGTTCTCAAGCTCTGCCTTGCGCGACGCGGAGTGCGCTGACGCGGCCGCGATCGGGCGTGTCTGTTGGTTCCGGCGGCGGTTCGGCTTGCAGGTGCGCTTCGACCAGCATGTCGGTGAGGCGCTCGATTTCCATGCGGGCGCGGGCGAGCGCGGCGCTGGTGGCCTGCGCTTCGTCGATGAGGCCGAGCGCGGTGAGCACGAGGCGGCGCATGGCGCTCACGTCGCCGCTGAAGCCTTGCAGGCGCTGTTCGAGCAGTTTCGCCAAGTCTTCGAGCCGGCGCGTGTCACATTCGGCGCATTCGATGGCGTAGTCTTCGCCCAGGATTTTCACGGTGGATTGCATCAGCGTAGCGCCTCCCTGGCCGCTGCGTTGAGAGCTTTGACTGGCAGGGCGAGCGCCTCGGCGGATGCGTCCGCATCCGCGCCCTCGGTTTGATCCAGGGCGGTTTCCAGGGCGTCCAGCGCCTCGGTGAGGGAATCGCTCGCCATTGCGACGAATTGTTACGTCCGTGATCGATTCGATGGAAGGCTGACTTGCTGTTCCGGACGTGGACGCAAGGGCGCTTTGCAGTTAATCGGAAGCCACCAAATTCAGCATTTTTCCGGGAGCGAAGCTTATGAGCGTGAAGGTTGCCATCAACGGGTTCGGACGCATCGGCCGGAACGTTCTGCGCGCGATCTATGAAAGCGGCCGCAAGGACATCGAGGTGGTGGCGATCAACGACCTCGGGCCGGTTGCCACGAACGCTCACCTGCTCCGCTTCGACAGCGTCCACGGCAAGTTTCCGGGCGAAGTGAAGGCCGGCGAAGATTGGATCGATATTGGCCGCGGCAAGATCAAGGTCACGGCGGTGAAGAACCCGGCCGAGCTGCCGCACAAGGATTTGGGCGTCGACATCGCACTTGAGTGCACAGGCATCTTCACGGCGCGCGATAAGGCGGCGCTTCATCTTGAAGGCGGCGCCAAGCGCGTCATCGTTTCAGCGCCGGCGGATGGCGCGGACTACACGGTTGTGTACGGCGTGAACCATCAAGGGCTGACGAAGGATCACGTCGTGATCTCGAACGCTTCGTGCACGACCAACTGCTTGGCCCCGGTGGCGAAAGTTCTGCACGACGCGATCGGCATCGATCACGGCATGATGACGACGATCCACTCCTACACCGGCGACCAGCCGACGCTCGACACGCTGCACAAGGATCTCTATCGCGCGCGCGCCGCGGCTTTGAACATGATCCCGACCAGCACTGGCGCGGCGAAGGCGATCGGCCTGGTGATCCCGGACCTGAAGGGCAAGCTCGACGGCATCTCGATCCGCGTGCCGACGCCGAACGTTTCCGTGGTCGACTTCAAGTTCGTCGCCAAGCGCACGACGACGAAGGAAGAGATCAACGCGGCGATCAAGGCCGCCTCGGAAGGCGCGCTGAAGGGCGTGCTCGGCAACACCGATCACCCGAACGTCTCGATGGACTTCAACCATGATCCGCATTCGTCGATCTTCCACAACGATCAAACGAAGGTGATGGAAGGCAAGTTCTGCTCGGTGCTCTCGTGGTACGACAACGAGTGGGGCTTCTCGAACCGCATGGCCGATACGGCCGTTGCGCTGGCGAAGCTGATCTAGTCTTGGCGAAGCTGAGTTTCTACGAACGAGTCGTCGTCGCGCATTGCGAGGACGATCCGAGCTTTGTCGGCAAGGCCGGGCACGTGCTCGGCATTGGCGACGAAGCCGGGCAGCCGGTTTCGTATGGCGTGCTGTTGGAAGGCTCGAGCCAAGTGATCTGCTTTTCCGAAGCCGAACTCCGCGGCACCGGCGAAATCGCCGACCGCGCGCTCTTCTACGATGCGCCAGCGCTCCGCATCCGCGTCGTCGGCGGCAAAGGCGTGATCGTGGACTGATGAAATTCCGCCTCCCTCACCTCACGCCTGTCGCGAAGGGCCAGCTTTGGGGGATGGGGGTGGGGCTTGGCACGGCGTTGCTTGC
>JADLHI010000474.1 GCA_020848895.1 Hyphomonadaceae bacterium | reverse complement strand
GGCGATTGGATGTTGCGGACCATTTTCAGCAGCGTCTTGCGCGGGATGTATTTCACCAGGCCAGCCTGAAAGGCGTTGCGACCGCCGGTGACGATGACGGGGCGGTTTTGCTTCCAGGCGTTGTAGCCCGCGCGCGCGACCGGTGCGGACGCCATCGCCGCGCCGGCGTTTTTCGCAAGCCGGGTCTTGCCGGTGCCGGCGCGCTCGCGGAATTTCGAAACTGTCGGCCCGGGGCAGAGGCAGCTCACCTTAACGCCGGTGCCGCGTGCTTCTTCCCACATCGCCTCGGAGAAGGAGAGCACGTAGGCCTTCGAGGCATAATAGTTCGCCATCAGCGGCCCGGGCTGAAACGCCGCCGTCGACGCGACGTTGAGCACGCCGCCGCGTTTGCTGGCGAGCATGCGGTCCCAATAAAGATAGGTGAGTTCAACGAGCGCGCGCACGTTGAGGTCGATCATGCCGAGCTGGGTCTGCAAATCCGAAGACGTCAGCGCGCCGGCGTGGCCGTAGCCGGCATTGTTGACGACGACATCGACGTTCAAACCCTTCTCGGCGATCTTCGCCGCCAGCGCCGAGCCGCCGCCATAGGCGCCCAAGTCCTGCGCGATCGTGTGGGCCTTTACGCCGTGCGCGGCGGAGAGACGGTTCGCGACCTCCTGTAGTGCGCCTTCGCTGCGGGCGGTGAGAATGAGATCGTAGCCGTCGCGGGCGAAGCATTCAGCCAGATCGACGCCGATGCCGGCGGAGGCGCCGGTGACCAGAGCGGTTTGGCCTTCGCCAGGTTTACGTCGCGCCATGGATCGCTCCGCGATAGCGAATAGGGAATAGCGAGTAGGGAACTTTTGCCGCGGAAGCACAATCCCAATTCGCTATTCGCTATTCCCTATTCGCCCATTAGGAAGGGCGCATGAGCGCCAATGACTTCAAGCTCAACGAAGATGAGAAACCGTTCGATAAGCCGGACGCCGAGAAGCCGAAGGCGACGCGTCCGCGTGATGCGGCGACGCTCATTCTCGTGCGCGGCGGACGTGAAGTGATGATGGGCCAGCGCTCGAAGGGCCACGTCTTCATGCCCGACAAATGGGTGTTTCCGGGTGGCCGGGTCGATCCCGGCGACGCCCGCGCCAAGGCCGCGACCGAACTCACCGCCGCGACCGAGGCGCTCCTCAAAATGGGGACGCTCAGCCGCCGCCCGCCCCGAGCCTTCGCCCTGGCCGCAACCAGGGAAACTCTGGAAGAGGCCGGCTTAAGGGTCGGCAGCGAGGCCGGGCCGGAGCTGGACAAGCTCCATTTCATTGCCCGCGCGATTACACCGCCCTACCGCCCGCGCAGGTTTGACGCCCGCTTCTTCATGGCTGACGCGGACGCGGTTCTGGCCCATCACGACCCCATAGCCGGCGAAGAATTGCTGCATGTACGGTGGTTTAGCCTGGAAGAGGCCAAGGCCCTGGACCTGCCCTCGATCACCCGGTTTGTGCTTAAGGAGGTCGAGGCGCGCTTGGCCGGGGAGGCCGTCCAGCCGCCTTTCCTGCGCTGGAGCCGGGGTTCGCACACGCTGGAGCGGCTTACGAGTTGACTTTGGGGCGTCCGCCCGTATTTTCCGCCGCTCCTTGAACCCAGAGAATTCCGAGCCCTAATCATGGCTAAGCCGACAGTCATCAAGATCCGCCTGAACTCTTCCGCGGACACGGGCTATTTCTACGTGACCAAGAAGAACCCGCGCACGAAGACGGAAAAGCTGAAGTTCAACAAGTACGACCCGATTGCGAAGAAGCATGTCGAGTTCGTCGAAGGCAAGATTAAGTAACAACGCTTCGCGTTGTTCGGCAGTAGGCAGTCGGCAGTAGGCAATCGCCTGCTGCCGTTTTGTTTTTCCGGTTCTCTGCTAGACTAGCGTCCATGGAACGCATCGTCACAGTTGAGGGCGTCCGAGCCGGCCGGCCAACCATCGCTGGCACGCGCATCACCGTTGCGGAAGTCCTTGAGATGTTCGGCGCAGGGATGACCGAAGCCGACATACTTGAGTCATTCCCGCAAATCACGCCAGACGACGTGCGAGCGGCCCTTGCATACGCCGCGCGCGAGTTCGACCATCCCGTCGTCACCGCCAAGTGAACTTCCTGGTCGATGCCAATTTGCCGGATGTGATCGTCCGGGATCTTTTCGATGATGGCGATACCGCCGCTTATGTCGATGACCTGTTGCCCGCCGCTTCTTCGGACGATGCCATCTGGGATTTGGCGCGAGCGCAGGGGTGGGTCATCCTGAGCAAGGATGCGGATTTCGCCATTCGAGCACTGAGGGAGCGCACGGTTCAGGTTGTTTGGATTCGCTGCGGAAATCTTAAACTCAAGGTGTTCGAGGCCTGGTTCGTTGCGCGCATGCCAGCGATGCGCCGGTTGCTCGACAACGGCGAACATTTGGTTGAATTGCGCTGATTTCACTTCGGATGGAACCGCGCGTTTGCGCTGTCTAGGATGCGCGCATGACGCAACGCAAAGTCAAAGCCGCCGTTTTGCTCATCGGAGACGAATTGCTCTCTGGGCGCACGCAAGACATCAATCTGCAAGCGATCGCGAAATATCTCGCGCCGCTCGGCGTGCAAGTCGCGGAAGCGCGCATCGTTGCCGATACGCCGGACGAGATTATCGCCGCCGTGAATGCGCTGCGTGTAAAGTACGATTACGTCTTCACCACCGGCGGCATCGGCCCCACGCACGACGATAAGACCGCCGATGCGGTCGCTGCCGCCTTCGGCGTCAACATCGATGTCCGCGAAGACGCGCGCGCCATACTGGAAGCGCACTACAAAGGCAGGACAAGTCTCAATGAGTCCCGCTTGCGCATGGCGCGCATTCCCGACGGCGCTTCGCTAATCGCCAACCCCGTCTCGAAAGCGCCGGGCTTTCAGCTGGGCAATGTGTTCGTGATGGCGGGCGTGCCGTCGATCACGCGCGGTATGTTGCAGGACATTGGCCATCGTCTCGAGGGCGGCGCTGTCGTGCGGGCGCGCACCATCCGCGCCAAAGGCGTGCCCGAGGGCGATATCGCCGATGATCTAGGGGCGTTGGAGCAAGCGACCAACGGCGTCGTGTCGTTCGGTTCGTATCCCTGGTTCACACCGGAAGGCTTCGGCGTTCATCTCGTGGCGCGTTCGGCCGATGCGGCCGCACTGGAAAAGGCAATCGCCGACCTCTCGGCCTTGGTCCGCGCGCGCGGAGCAGAACCCGAAGAGGTCGGCGACGCTGCCTAATTGGTGCTGACGAGTGCGTTGCCGCCAATCACGCAGGTTTGGCTGTCGAGCGGGCATTGGCCGTTCCAGCGCTCGATTTCACGCTGACGCAAGACCTGCGGGTTCGAAGCCAGCGCACGGCCTTCGATCTCGGTGGCGCGGGCGCGGCCTTCTGCTTCAGCGATGCGTTGCTGGGCTTGCGCCTGCACAACGCGCACTTGCGCTTCTTGCGTCGCCACGTTCTGCTCGGCTTCGATGCGCTGATTGATGCGTTCGCGGATGGCGTCCGGCAGCGCCGGCGCGCCGACCAGGTTGATATTGTCGATGATGACGCCTTCCTGCCCCAGACGCTGGTTCAGCAGTTGCGTGACTTCGACCAGAAGGCGCGAGCCCTCGCCGGAGACCAGCTGCTGCGAGGTGTAGTGCGGGCCAAGGCGCACGAAGGCGTCCTGCAGGTCACGTTGTACGGGGCCGCGGACCATGTCTTCGAAGCCCAGGCGATAGCGCTGCACGGCGTTGGAAGCGCGTTGCGGATCGATGCGCACTTGTACGCTCACGGCCATGCGCGTGGGCACGCCGTCAGCGTTGTTGAATTGGATCGCGGGGCCGATTGCATCGGTGTTGTCAGCCCAAACTTCGGTTCGCGTCGTGGTTGGAAATTTCAGCACGTATGAGCCGGGTTGCGGAAAGTACCAGCCGACGCTGAGTTCGTGCTCTTGCACGCCGGCGTGGGCGCCAAGATCAACCACGCGCACGCCGACTTCGCCGGACCGCACCCGCGTGCCGGAGCAGGCGACAGCTGTGCCGAGCACGAAGACGACAATGAGAATAAGCGTCGTGAGTGGCCGGTTCATCGATACAGTTCCTCCGTTAAATCTTCTCAAGATAGGCGTACGCGTCATCTCTTGTGTCCCTCCGTAAGTAGGCGCGTGACGAAAACCACGCCGAGCACGAGTGCTGCGACGCAAAGCAGTCCGCCGAGGACAAGCGCCCAATCGGCGCGGACATTCATGAGTGTGAGGCCGCCGCCGAACGCCAGCGCCGCGGCGGCGGCAGCGGCGATCAGCACTGCGATGAATTGCAGCTCTTGCTTCATGCTTCGCTCTCCTTTGATCGTCCGGTGGCGGACGATGAAAGAGGAGCGACCCCTCGTTAGCAATATGAAGCGTCTAATGGCTCATGCGCCATAGATGGGAGGCGCCAGCCGTTGGAAAAGGGAAAATCGGCGCAAATGACTCGCAACTAGTCGAAGAGGCCGCCGGCAAGATTGATGGTCAACGCCAGGATCACCGTGTTGAACAAGAACGCCAGCACGCCGTGGAGCGTGACGATATGGCGGATGGCTCGACTTGAAATCTGGATATCGGCGGTTTGCGACGCCACGCCGATGACGATGGCGAAGTGGAAGAAATCGGCGAAATCGGGATCGTCGCAACCGGGGAAGATGAGGCCCTTGCGAATGCCGTCCCGATCGGCGGGGCCGTAGAATTCGTGCGCATAGTGCTTGGCGAAGCTGGTGTGCACGAAGAACCACGAGAGCGCGACGGTGGCGAACACGAAAGCGACATGTGCGTTCTTGGTTATGCCGGGTTCGAGCTTGGACTGAAGTTCGAGAACGATGGCGGTGAGGCTGGCCAGCACGCCTGCGATCGACACAAACAGCACGAAGAAGCGGCCTTCATCCACTTCGGCCGCGTGTGCGATCATCTGTTGAGGCGTGATGCTGCGGGTCTGCCACCAGATCGCTACGAGGTAGATGGCGATCGCCGCGTCCCACGCGGCGAGAGTGCGGGTGAGGTCAGCAAATGCGTGCCCGCTCAGTGTGAGCGCAACGTACGCGGCCAGGCCGGCGGCGAGGGCGAGCATGAGCGGCGTGTGGCGCCAGAACGCGCGTAGCCAAGCCATTAGCTGCGCGCCCACACGGCGTGGATCACTTCACAGCGCGGCTCGAAGCCCAGGGACTTGTAGAGCGCAATCGCTGTCGTGTTGTCAGCGTAGCTGTGCAGGAAGGGCGTTGCGCCATCGGCGATGATGCGCGCGCCGACCGTGCGCATCAGCGCCGCGCCATAGCCGCGTCCGCGATAATCGGGATGGGTGCACACGGCGCTGATCTCGATGAACGCTTCCGTTTGCAGCCGTTCTCCGGCCATGGCGATAAGCTTGCCGTTGTCGCGGATGCCGACGAAACGGCCGAGGGCGTGTGTGCGCGCACGGAACGGGCCGGGGCGGGTAAGGGTTGCAAGCGCCAGCATTTCGGCGGCCTCGGCATCGCCGAGCGCTTCAATTGGGAAGTTCTTTTCGTTTCGCGTCATGGCCTGAGCGACCATCTGCACGCCGAGTGCGCTCATCGTGACGGTGACGCCGGCTGGCGGCTGCGGCGGCGCGACTTGCAGGAGCGAGATGTCGCCTTCAGCCGGAACCAGGGCGCCGAG
>JADLHI010000473.1 GCA_020848895.1 Hyphomonadaceae bacterium | reverse complement strand
GCACTGGGGCGCTGGCGCCGCTTGCCGCGATTGGCGCGCTCTATGTCTCGCGCGGCGGCCTTGCCGATCGCTACGCCGCCGCGGCTGCGTTTGCTGCGCTTTCGCTGCTGCTGATCGGCGTCATCGCTGCCGCCATGATGCGCCGTGAGCGTGGGCTGGATGCCTTGAAGGCAACGCTCTGGGTGTTGATGGCGGGGGTGTTCACCGCGTTCGCCGCGGTCGTCGCGGTGGCGCTGCCTGCCGCTATCGCCGCCCCGACGTTTGCGTTGGCGGCGCTGGCGCTGAGCGCGACCGATCTTGGCCTGCCCTCGCGCGCGTGGCGCGCCTTTGCGTGTCTTTGCAGCATCTTTGCGGTGATCTTCGCATTTGGCGCGGCGCGCGTGCTGCTGAGCGAAACCAGCGCTTGGCCAGCTATCGCGATCATCGGCGCGGGCTTTGCGGCGCCTGCTGCGATCACCGGCGCCGCAGCGTGGGCGGCGACGCGCAGGCAAGCGCGCATGAGCGCGGGTTTTCTCGAAAGCGCCGCTATCGTCCTTGCCGTTGCTGCGGCCGATCTGGCGCTGCGCGTCCTCTACGCGGGCGGCGCGGTGATGTTGGAGCCGATCAGCTTTGCAGAACTTGGCGCGCATGTCGGCGTCTGGCTGCTTGGCGCGCTCGTCCTGCGGATGCGCGCGCGTCATGGGTCGCGCCGGGTCCGCATCGCGTTCGCCAACGCGATGCTAGTGACCTCGCTCGGCGTCATGTTCACCGCCGTGGCGCTCTGGGTGACCCCGTTCTGGAGCCCGCGCCAATCGCCAGCGCCGTTTATCTCGCGCGATACGTTCGGCTTCCTCGTGCCCGCACTTGTGCTCATGGCGCACGTTCAGCTCTGGCGCAGCCGCGGCGCCGAAGTGCAGACCCGTTTGGCGCTGGCTTCCGGCGCGCTTCTGCTCGCGGCGTTCGTGACGCTTGAAGTCACGCGCGCCGATGGCGATGCGGACTGGCTGGGCGCGGTTGTTGGCGCGCTTTCGTTCGCGGCGGCGATTGGCGTGAACTTCGTGCCGGGCGTCGTGCGCCGGCGTCAGTCCACGTCCAGGTAAAGTTCCATCGCGATCGGCGCTGCGAGCAGCGCGTTGATCCGGGGCAGCGCGCGCTTCAAGTGCGCAGTATCGGCATGGCCCTTGAACGCCGCCCAATCTTCAAACCGTGCGTGCACGGCAAAATGGTCGGATGACCCCAACGCGCGCGTCACGTGGTAGGCTGTGCAGCCGTCTTCCTCATTGCGGACGCGGTGGGCGAGATCGCTCAGGATCGAGGCGAACTCGCCCGATTTTCCGCTGAGCGTTTCCACGCGAACGATCGCGCACACCGCCCCTTGCGGCGGCGGCCGTTTTTTCCGCTGATCTGGAGTCTGGTCACCCATGCGCAGCCACCCCCCGGTGAGCAATGCGCGATGTTAGGCGTCAAACTTTACCGCGAGCAACCCTGCGCGGCAGCGGAACCTCAGCTGCCCCAGCAAGCGTACGCGACTTCGCGCATACGGGCCGGACCGCCTTCCGCGTAGGTGACCGTCTGATTGTTGACCGTGACCGAGAGGCGATCGTTCGGCTGCACGGCCGCCAAAATGGGCGGGCGCTGCGGGAGATTGATGGACACAGCACGATTGCGGCCCCGCCCCTCCAGCGTCATCGGCACGTTCACCGCCATTGCGCCAATGCGCACCGAAGCTTGGCTGGCGCCGCGCGCGCTGCGCGCAAGCGTGAAATCGGTGAGGACGATGTCGCCCGTCGGCGGACGGCAGGTCAATGTCGCGGTGGTGCGGCCACGGCCGTCGCGCAGCGTGGCGGTCGCCACGCCCTCAAGGTACGCGTAGCTCCAGCCTTCTTGTTGCTGTGCGGGGGCGACGCTCGGCGCCGCCAAAGCCATCGCGCAAACGACACCAACCAAAAGCTTCCGCATTAAAGGCACTCCTCCCGCGTTCTCGCGGCCGCTCCTTAGCACGCCACGTGGCTGGGGTGCGATGCCTCAAAGCGGTTTAAGCTTCGTAATAATCAGCGGATAATCAGCTGGCGTGGGCCAACAAATTGCCACCTTGTTCCAGCTCCAGCAGGATTTGCTTGCGCTCCATACCGCCGCCGAACCCGGTGAGGCTGCCATTGGCGCCGATCACCCGGTGGCAGGGGATAATCACGGGAATTGGGTTGCGGCCGTTGGCGGCGCCGATCGCGCGCGTCGCCTTGGGCGCGCCGATGACCTTGGCTTGCTGTGCATAAGAGCGCGTCTCGCCGTAGGGGATCGCCTGTAGCGCCGCCCAGGCTTTGCGCTGAAACGCGGTGCCTTGCGGATCGACCTTCACTTTGAAATCGCGCAGCTTGCCGGCGAAATAAAGATCGAGTTCACGGCGCGCCTGCTCGATGATCTTGTCGTTGCCGAGTTCGTATTGCGGCAGCGGATATTTGCCGCCGTCGAATTCGACTTGGATCAGCGCCTTGCCGTTCGAGGCAAGCGTCAGCGGGCCGATCGGGCTGTCGTGAATTGCACTGATCACGTTTGAATTCCTTTCTTCGCCACGCGCCGCCACAAGCGGATGGCTGCATAGGCGCGCCAAGGTTTGAGATGTTCGAGCATCTCGCCCTTGCGGCCGAGCGCGTTGATGAGCGCGATGTCTGTTGCCGGATAGGCGTCGGGATCGCCGAGCGCGCGCATGGCGACGTACTCGATCGTCCAGGGGCCGATGCCGGCGATTTCGTCGAGCGCGGCGCGGCCCGACGCGATGGCGCCGCGCGCCAGCGGGAGTTTGCCGTCGCATGAAGCAACGGCGAGACGATGCAGTGTCTCGGCCCGCTTCATCGGCAGGCCGATTTTCGCGATCGCCACCGCGCCTGCGTTTGCGAGCGCTTGCGCGTCGGGAAATGCCCGGTCGAGACCTTCGGGGCCGCGCTCCAGTGCAGCGCCCCATTTCGCAACCAGGCGCTCGGTCAGCGTACGCGCGCCCTGCACTGTAACCTGTTGGCCGAGAACCGCGCGGATCGCGGTTTCAAAGCCATCGAGCGCGCCGGGCACGCGGACGCCGGGTTCGCGCTTTACGTCCTTCGCAAGCGACGCATCGGCGGCAAGATGCGCATCCACAGCGGTCATTTCCGCATCGAGGTCGAACGCGCCGCGAACGTTGGCGACGAGTGGCCGCAGGTGCGGCGCAAGATTTTCCGAGAGCGTGAGCGCCAGGCCCTTCGGTCCCATGCCGATCTCGAGCCACCCGAGCGCATCGCCCCACTTCAGCACGCGCGCGTACGTTTTCGCATCGGCGCGCTCGACGCCCGGCAAAGCACGCATGCCGAGGAATTGTAGCATCGGCGCGATGTTGTAATCGCCGCGCGGCGAAAGGCTGACGGTGAAAGTTTCGCCGCGCGTCAGCGCTTTGCGGCCGCGCATCTTCGATGGCGGCGCGCCGTAGCGGTCTTTCATCGTGGCGTTGAAACGGCGGAGCGAGCGGAAGCCGGAGGCGAATGCGATCTCGGTGATCGAGAGCGCGGTCTCGTTGAGCAGCCGCCGCGCCGCCAGCAGGCGGCCGGTTTGCGCGATCTCGATCGGGCTGGCGCCAAATTGCGCATTCATCACACGGCGCAGATGGCGCGAAGTAACGCCAAGTTCGTCCGCGAGCGCTTCCAGGCCTTGCTCTTCGAGCGAGCCTGCTTCGATCCGCGCATAGGCAGCAGCCGCCAGCCGCGCCGGCGCATCGATGGGCGCAAGGCCGGGCGCGCGTTCGGGACGGCACAGGAGGCACGGACGGAAGCCGGCGGCTTCAGCCGCGGCGGCCGAGGGCCAGAAGGTGCGGTTGACGCGTTTGGGCGTGCGCGCGGGACAGATGCAGCGGCAATAGATGCCCGTGGACAGCACGCCAACGTAGAAGCGCCCATCGAAGCGGCGGTCTTTGGCGTCGCATGCCGCATGGCAGGTGTCGGCGTCCAACATCATGGGGCCAATATGGTCCGCTTCGCCGCGCCCGTCTCGCCGGATTCGGACATAGTTGTGCAACCGCTTTACGCCCGCCCAAGCCTACCCTACGCAGGAGCGGCAGGAGGCGGGGTCGCATGCGGCAGTTCGGCGTCTGGGCGCGGCGCGCGCTCGCGAGTTTCGCATTCTCCGCGGTGGCGGTAACGCCCGTTGCGGCGCAAGAATCGACCCAGCGGCCGAACATCGTGGTCATCGTCGCCGACGATGTCGGCTTCACCGATCTCGGCCCCTATGGCGGCGAAGCGCACACCCCGAACATCGACGCACTCGCGCAACGCGGTGCGCAATTTTCGCGCTACTATTCCTCGCCACTGTGTTCGCCATCGCGCGCCATGCTGCTGACGGGGATGGATAACCATCGCACCGGGCACTCCACGATCGTCGAAGTGTTGCCGCCGGGCATGCGCGGGCGCCGCGGCTACACGATGCATCTTGAGCCTGGCGTGGTGACGCTGGCTGAGCGGCTGCGGCGCGGCGGCTATCGCACCTACGCCACCGGCAAATGGCACTTAGGCCATGGCGAAGGCGATCTGCCGAACGCGCATGGGTTCGATCAATCGTTCGTGCTCGATGCATCGGGCGCAGACAATTGGGAAGAACGGCCGTATCTGCCCTATTACGCGACCGCCGATTGGTTCGAGAACGGCCAGCGCGCGCACCTGCCGGAGAACTTCTATTCGAGCGAATTCATCGTCGACCGCATGATCCAGTATATGGACGCGGACGCCGGCCGCGCGAACCAGCCGTTCTTTGCCTATGTCGCGTTTCAGGCCGTGCACATTCCTGTGCAAGCGCCAGCGGAATATCGCGATCATTATCGCGGCGTCTATGACGGCGGCTGGGAGCAGTTGCGGGCACAACGTTGGCGGCGTGCGCAGGAATTGGGCTTACTGCCCGCGTCCGCGCAGATCGACGCGCCGCATCCAAGCTTTCGGCCTTGGTCGGCGATCTCGGGCGATGAGCAGGCGCTTTATGCACGCAGCATGGAGGTTCATGCCGGGATGATCGAGGCGATGGATCATCACATCGGCCGCT